>WFOP01000306.1 GCA_015487985.1 Hyphomicrobiales bacterium | reverse complement strand
GTGTGTCTTCAGCCTGGGGACTGCCGACCTTGTCCTCCAGAATGCGTGCCAGTTCGGCAAAATTATATTGCGCCACCAGCTCGATTTCTTCGCTGGAACGAGAGTTTTGAGTTTCCTCTGCGCCCTCTGCCGTCTCGTCTGTGTCAGCCTGTTCGCGAATTTCGGTATTTTCCGGGGTTTCCAACGGGGCATTGCCCGGTGTCAACGCGGCTGATACAGGCTCCTGAACAGGTATATCTTGCGCCTCTTCATCAGCCTGTTGAGTGGCATCAAAAGCTGTAAAACTCGTGCCCGTAATACGCCACTGTTCCAATTCAGAATTGAGCTTTGCAGTCTTTGCAGGGGATGTCTGTTTTTCTGAAAGTATGAAATCACCCGTTTTGCTGGCCATGTGTTTGAGCTTGGCGGGATCAATTTTTTCTTCCCCGTTGACGGGATCAAACAGTTTTGACTTGGCTGAAAGTTGCTCTACCAATTTGCTCAACTGTCCCTTGGAGGGGGTATCGGCTTCCCCGATATCGGTGTGAAGCCTTTCTGCGGAATCATTTTCCACCGTGGGATTTTCTTTTTCTGCGGAACTTTCTTTATGGGGGGCAGAGAATAATGTGCCAGGGGCGGGGTCCGGTCCCTCTAACAGTTTGAACAGTTTGGATTTAATGGGGTCAACACTGACAATCAGCATGCCCGTTTGCCCGTTTTCCAGTTCAAGGGGGGTGCAGGAACAGGTGGCGGAAACCGGTTTTGAGCCAACAATAAAGCGAACCCGGGCAAGGCTGGAGACTCCCAAAGAACCAAGGCGCAGCAAACGGAGCACCTGACCCGGAATTGGAATAGCGGATTTAGCCAGCTTCAGGCGGCCCTCTTTTTTTCGCGCACCAAACAGCCGCGCAGCATTGTTACGCCAGACAAGGGTTTTGCCTTCTGCGTCCCATAACCAGGCCGCACGCCTCTTTTTGCGCAAGGCGGCGATCATCTGCGCGCCCTGAGAATGCTTCCAACTGCTGTTTTTCGGCAACTTCATTATCGGCCCGTTTGACTTCTACACACACTAAAACGTCTCAAATTGAGACACATCCGTTCAATATTTACTTTTTATTAGATAAACCGCATAACCCGCCGGGTCCAGATTTAACGGCTTTGGGGCCAATACAATCAAAAGCATGGTTAAAATTGCAAAACCTGACATTTGTATAAAAAGAAGCAAATTCCACCCTTGTCACTTGGCAATCTTAGTCATATGTTCCGCCGGTCCCATGGAGCATTTCAAGCAGTGATTCAGGGGAAGAACGTGCCGCCTTAGCTCAGTTGGTTAGAGCGCTAGAATGTGGATCTAGAGGTCCCCTGTTCGATTCAGGGAGGCGGTACCATTCTCTTTTAGTGATGGTTTTTTTGCAGCTTGTTTTGTCATGGCAGGGAATTTTCTGTTTACTGGGAAAGTCTTAGTGCGGAAAGCTGATTGGCGATCTGGGTAAATACCGTGTCCAGTTCGTTTGGCGCTGCGGGAAAAAATGCGTTGGCCAGACTGCTGGCGCATTGTTGCAGCATTGTCTGGGTTGCAGCGTTTGGCGGGTTCAATCCCACCGTATAGACAACAACGCCCGCCGCCTTTGCATTATTGCATGCTTCAAGGGTACGCGCGTTCATTTCAGACCTGAGTTGGGTATTGTTCCAACCCCAGACTCCAATCCGTTGATTAACCGGGAAGCCATAGGGGGAATAATAGTGTGCGCCATTCATGTTGTTGGCAGAGTACATGGTGTTCTCACCATCCGTCATGATAATCAACGCTTTGGTGGTGTCCGCATCATAGGGGCGCCCCTCGGCAAAAGGCAGAGTGGGGGAAAGCGCCCGCAATCCCCAGATGGTGCCCATGTGAATGTTGGTGGCACCGCCAGCGGCCATGACGTCGATCGCGTCAAGCACATCCTGCTTGGTATTGGAGAGGGGGAGCAGGGCGGCGCTGGGGCAATCAAAATTGGGGCCCCACGCACCGGTGTCAATGTTGCCGCTATATTTGCAAATACGCTCCTGACGTTCACGCTCACTTGCCCCCCCGCTCAGGGAAGAACAGGCAGCAGCAGCGGTATCGCTGATATAATCGCTTTGCCAGCCGGCCCATGAATTGGGAGTGTCGGGGGAAAAGGAGGGCACAAACAATGTATCGGGGTCAGATAAATCAGGCGGTGTGTCGTCGGTATCCAGATGCGCGGTGGGGCCGGAAGTTTCGGTATGGGGGCGCGCATCAACACATCCTCCCCATTGAACATTGTTCATTTGGTCATACAAAGCCAACCGATTGACCGGCCCGTTAAATGGCGTGGAATCATCATCGTCATCATCAAAATTATCATTGGCGATGGAGGAATTCCCGGTCACATCAATCCATGATGCGCCTGCATTGTTTGCGCCCACGTTCACAAAACTGGTAAAAGGCACAATGGCGATTTTTGTCGTAGTTGAGGCGCTGGCCCCGTCAAAAATTATTTCAGTGGCATTGCTGGCCGCCGTTTTCAGGTTATCCATGCGCGAAAAGCTGTTCATGGACCCTGAATTATCAAGCACCATGCCGACCTCAAGGAAGAGTTGTTTTCTGGTGGCAGTGGCAGAAACGCGCGCATTTATATTTGAGACCCCCACCAGTGAGAGGAAAGGCAGCGGCACATCAATGCGCGCTTCAAGAAACAGGGATCCTTCTGCGGTGTTTTTGGTGACGGTTTCAAACTCGGCCCCGACATTGATTGATGACAGGCGTTCAAGCAGAAGGGCCTCCGCTATTGCCTGCAATTCAGGTTCTGTTTTTGAGTAGATATCCGGTTGCAGGGCCAACACCGTGGAGTCCAGCGTGGATTGAGTGAGCGCGCGCGCATTCTGAACGCTGACGAAATCCACTGCAGCGCCCCCCAATGCAACCAGAACAATGGCAAGAACACCAAATATGACTGCAAAAACACCCTGTTCATCCCCGCCAAATGCCTTGAGGGACTTCATCAGCCACGGTGTGCGTGTTTGCTTTGATGTATGCAAAAGCCTGTTGTTTTCAGCAGTATTTGACATGCCCGACTTCCGGTTCTGGATAAACAAATCAAATCTTACGGCAAATAAATTAAATATTAGGTGTGGGGGGCAAGTTGAATTGCGCCCCCACGCTTAACAAAAGAGAAACCGTTTGCACGGGGAAAAATGCGGACGTCGGGTTTTTCCGTGTTGCTAGCGAGAAATTCTTAACGCCTGCAATTCGTCAGCAATGTCAGCAAACGCCTGTTCCAGTTCCGCAGAGTTTGATGCGTCGAAATAAGAACCGCCATTTGCAGCACAATTACTCAAAATTGTACGAATAGTGGGATCGGAGACTTCAAAAGCAATCGTATAGATGACTATATTCTCATCTGCGATATTATTGCAAAGCTGGGTTGTTTTGGTATTGGCCTCATTGGTATTGCTACGCCTGTGCACCCTGTGTGTTCCTGGCTCGCGTGCTGTCCAGACCGTGCTGGGGGAAACAGTATTCATGCCATCGGTCATCAATACGATAACCTTTTTGTTTTCGTCATTATATGGTTTGCCGGCAAACGGCGTTTGAGGTGACAATAACCGCCAGCCCCACATCAGACCGGTTGGGATATAGGTATTGTCGCGCGCGCGCATGGCGGATATGGCGGTGCGCAACCCCGCTCGGGTGTTTGTCAGTTCCGTCATTGGTGTAACGCGGCAGGTGTTCCAGTGGCGAACGACTCCCGGAACGGGGGCTGTTGCATAATTGCTGTCCACTGTATCAAAGGGAGCAAGATGGCGTGATCCCATACATCCGTACCAGCGAAAATTTCGGGTATATTGTGGCCGACACACCCGAACCGGGTTGCCCCGCGAACCAGTGCAGTTATAATATTGCCATCTGCTGCAGGTTGATGGTACGCCATCTCGTGTGCATGGATAATTCACGCGCCGTCTGTCGCAACGTCTTGTGTCGTTGGGGTAGGTATTCCAGCATCGCTGCCCCGCAGGTGTCCATGTATAATCAGCCTCTATGTCAAGACCAGGCTCATTTCGGTTGCTCATTCCAATGTTTACATAACGGTTGAAGGGCACCAAAGCGATTGCAATGTCCGGGTTTTGCTCGTCCGGCATCAGTTCATCGACCAGGTCGCGCGCTGCGGTTTTAAGCGTGTTCAATTTGTTGCCGGCCATGGATGCCGTTGAATCAAGTACCAGTGCCACTTCAATGTTCAAAGATTTGCTGGTGACTTCAGAATGAATGCGCGAGTTGATTGTATCTATGCCGATGAGGGACAAAAACGCTGTTTGATAGGAAAAACGGGCCTCGATAAACAAAGTGCCGTCTTCATCGTTGATGCTAACCGTCTCTACATCAGCAATCAGGCCCAGGGCGCTCAGTCGTTCATTTATAAGGGATTCTGCCTGTGTTTCGATCTGCGTTTCCGTTAAGTTGTCAATTTCCGAATGGAGGGCAAGGGTAGCTGAATCTAGAGCCGGTTGCGCCATGCTGCGTGCATTTTGCACCCCCACAAAGTCAACAACCCCCCCCGAAGATACCACTAGGACAATGGCCAATACGCCAAATATGACTGCAAAAACACCACGTTCATCTGAATGAAACCGTTTTAGAAGTTGCAAGAATTGCCCCATGAACCAGGTTCCCTTGAAAAAAATACAAATGAAAAAACACAAACTTGTTCCGGCAACATAGCAAGCTGTCGCTAAAGTTTTCTGAAGATGGGGAATTAATTTATTGCTTATTGCGCGGGTCCGGCCATTCGCGATATTTCGGTCGCCATGCCTCGGTCGCCATGCCTCGGTCGCCGTGTTTTAACCAGTCATGTTTTGGCTGCTAGCGGAATTTCGGTGGTACCGGGGGTCGCGCTTACATCACAATTACTTTGGCACCAACCCGGGTGCGAGAAAACAGATCGATGACATCCTGATTGGTCAGCCTGATGCAGCCTGAGGAAACATTGCCCCCGATGGTCCATGGCTCGTTGGTGCCATGAATACGATACAGCGTTGAGCCAAGATATAAAGCTCGCGCACCAAGAGGATTGTCTATGCCCCCTTCCATATAGGCGGGAAGTTCGGGCTGGCGCTGGCGCATTTCAGCAGGTGGAGTCCAGCCCGGCCATTCGCGTTTTGCCGTGATATTGTGGGTGCCGGACCATTCAAAGCCTGTGCGGGCAACCCCGATGCCATAGCGCAGCGCCCACCCGTTCCCCAGCACAAGATAAAGGAATTTTTCACCCGTGTTCACCACGATCGTGCCGGCGCGCTCATGGGTGTTATAGGCAACCACCTGAGTGAGGTACTTGGGATGGGAGGTTTTGTTTGAGTGCAATGCCAGCATATTTGTCGGCGTGGAACTGGTTAAGGTCATGCCCGCCGGTGGCCCGTATGCAATGCGCGCCTGCTGGGCATATCCGGGCAGACCCAAAAGCATAAACAGGCCCGTGGCCACCAAAAACCGCCAGATAACCTTACCAGAATTACGCATATTCAACTCCACTCAATATTTTTTCGGCTGAACGGCTCATCAAACCGATGCAAGAAAATTAGTGTGGAATAGAAAAAAATGCGTGAAACAGCATAGTTAAATAAGAGCAAAACAATATAGTGTTCAATGTGTTAACATCAGCAAGGCGCTGGAAAACATGGTGCAATGCCAGGGGCGCAAATTTGCACTATAAAAGAATTTTTTCGCTTGTTTCATCAAGATCAGAGGTGGGGTTTTGGTGTTTGCGCGGCTTATTTCGACCTTTTTGAACAAGTTGGGTAATGGCAATGGAAATGGCCTTGCCCAATTGTTTGGTATTATAGGGCTTGACCAGAATTTCCCCCAGCCCCAATTCGCGCATGCGCGCCGTGCTTTCCCGGGTTGCATAGGCTGTGGTGATTATGATCGGCAAATTGGCATCGCATTGTGCAAACCCCTGACGCACCATGCGCACAAAGCCCGCCCCGTTGATTTCCGGCATATACCAGTCAAGTAAAACGAAATCTATTTTGTTGTTTTTGATGACTTCCAGAGCTGAAACAACATCCGATGTCACATGAATATCAACCATGCCCACGCGCTTGAGTTCGTGCTTTGCCAGGGCTCCCGCATGGTCATTGTCATCAATCACCAGCACGCCCAGTTCCGATGGAATAAGCAAAGTATAACCCTCCCTCTCAATGCGCTCGCAAAGTTATTATTCGTTGCGTTGCGGATTTATTCGCGTATTAATAATAGTCTTTCAGGTAAGTCAATATTTGCAGTGGGAAAACATGGACAATAACAAGTATCGCTGCCCCTGGGGCACATCAGAGCCGCTCTATGAGAACTATCATGACAAGGAGTGGGGGCGCCCGGTTGCAAGTGATATTCGCCTGTTTGAAAAAATCTGCCTTGAAGGGTTCCAGTCCGGGCTGTCATGGATCACAATATTAAGGAAACGCGAAGGTTTTCGTGCCGCCTTTGCCGGATTTGATTTTGAAAAAGTCGCCAGATTTGACGAAAACGATGTGGAGCGCCTTGTTCAGGATGCCGGCATTGTGCGCCATCGCGGCAAAATCAACGCCACCATCAACAATGCCAATCGTGCTTTGGAAATGGTGGAGGAATTTGGCTCGCTGGCGTCCTATTTCTGGCGGTTTGAACCAGACCCACAAGAGCGGCCTGATGAACTGAGTTGGGAAGTGCTCAAAACCATGGCCATCACAAAGGAATCTGAAGCACTGTCCAAAGACCTGAAAAAGCGTGGCTGGAAGTTTGTTGGTCCCACCACTTGCTATGCCTTTATGCAGGCCATGGGGCTGGTCAACGATCATGTTGAAAACTGTTATTGCCGGGCGGAGGTGGAGGCGGAACGGGCGGCATTCAAACGCCCCTGAACTCTATACTCTGACTTGCCCCGTGCGCGTCATTGGGTTACGAAGCGCCAACAGATGAATTTCGCCCACAGGCAGGTCCAAAATCATGGCAAAAAAGCAAAAAAAATTCCGCCCCAAGGCGCGGCTTCCCCGTGGGTTTGGCGACCGCTCTCCCGCTGATATCCGGGCAACGGACCAGATGGTTGCAAAAATCCGCGAAGTTTATGAGCGCTATGGTTTTGACCCGGTTGAAACTCCGTTTTTTGAATATACCGATGCCATGGGCAAATTTCTGCCCGATACGGACCGGCCCAATGCCGGGGTGTTTTCGCTTCAGGATGACGACGATCAATGGATGAGCTTGCGCTATGACCTGACGGCGCCTTTGGCGCGCCATGTGGCGCAGAATGTCAATGAAATAAACATGCCCTATCGCACCTATCGGCAGGGCTGGGTATTTCGCAATGAAAAGCCGGGGCCGGGGCGTTTTCGCCAGTTCATGCAGTTTGATGCCGATATTGTGGGCGCACCGGGCGTCGCCGCCGATGCGGAAATGGCCATGATGATGGCCGACACCATGGAGGCGCTGGGCATCAAGCGCGGGGATTATGTGATCCGGGTGAATAACCGCAAGGTGCTCGATGGGGTGCTGGAGGCGATTGGTGTTGTTGATGAGGGGCAGAAGCTCACCGTGTTGCGCGCCATCGACAAGCTGGATAAATTTGGCATCGAAGGTGTGAAACTTCTGCTCGGCAAGGGCCGCAAGGATGAAAGTGGGGACTTTACTGAAGGGGCGGGGTTGGACGTTACCGTAATAGGCCCACTCGCTTATTTGTTTGGCAATGATTGGCAGAAGGCCTTCAGCATCGATATTTTCAAAAAGTATCTGAATAAAATTCCTATGTTGACGCAGTCGCCGCTAATTGAAAATGGCTTGATGGAGCTTGAAAACGTAAGAAAACTCGTGCGAAATGTAGGCTATGGCTCTGATCGCATCCGCATCGATCCCTCCTGCGTGCGTGGTCTGGAATACTATACCGGCATGGTCTATGAGGCCGAGCTGACCTTTGATGTAACCAACGAAAAGGGCCAGAAGGTTCAGTTTGGCTCGGTCGGGGGCGGCGGTCGTTATGATGGGCTTGTGCAACGCTTCACCGGTCAGCCGGTACCCGCAACCGGGTTTTCCATCGGCGTATCGCGCCTGATGACGGCGCTGAAAAACCTAGGCAAGCTCGAGGACACCGAGATGCCCGGGCCGGTGGTGGTCTGCGTCATGGACCGCGATCAGGTGGGGGAATATCAAAAGATGGTTTCAGAACTGCGAGCCGCCGGCATTCGCGCCGAAATGTATCAGGGCAACCCCAAAAACTTCGGCAAACAGTTGCAATATGCCGACCGGCGCGATTCCCCGGCGGCCATTATTCAGGGTTCGGACGAGCGCGCGCGCGGTATTATTCAGATCAAAGACCTGCACGAGGGCAAAAGGGCCGCCGCCGCCATTGCCGATAATGAAACATGGAAGAGCGAACGGCCCGGCCAGTTTGAGTGTGACCGCAGTCAACTGGTTGAGCAGGTCAAAAATCTGACCGCAGTCAAAAATTGGTTGGAGCGGTAAGTGAATATTGTCGCCCAACAGCACGAAGCGTTAGCTGCGCTGGTTAAGCGAGCGGGTACGCCTTCCCTTGATGTGCCGGTATTGTTGCCCGCCAGTGATTATTTTGATCTGGCGGGGGAAGAATTTGGTCGCCGTCTGGTGCGCACCACGGGCGGTGATGGCAATGGCTGGTGCATGCGGCCCGATTTTACGCTGCCCATTGCCAAGTCCTATATGGCGGACAATTGCGCTGACCCCGCCGCCATCACCTATCTGGGGCAGGTGTTCCGCCAGCGCCAGACCGGGCCTGTTGAATTTGAACAGGCGGGGCTGGAATTGCTGGCACAACCTGAAGGGAATGCGGCGCTACAACGGGTTTTTGCATTTATCGGGGAAGCCTTTTCCATTTATGATATTTCTTCCCCCGCCGTTCAACTGGGGAGCGTTGAGCTGTTTGAAAACCTGCTGGCAACTCTTGATATGCCCGATGTCTGGCGGCCACGGGTATTGCGTCGCTTTGGCAATCAAAAGCAAATGGCAGAGCTGTTTGAGCGTTTGCAAAACCATGCCGGCATGGACAATCAGCAACAACCGGACACCAAAGAGCAATTGATGGAACAAATCACCGAGCAGATGCTGGCCGATGGTATCAACCCCCTTGAGGGGCGACGCCCGGAGGAAATTGCGGACAGATATCTGGAAAAACAGGCGCTTGCAGCGGCGCTTGTGCCGGCAAAAACCATTCAGATTTTGCAGGCCTATCTGGGCATTTCCGCGCCAGTGGATCAGGCGCTTGAAAAAATAAAAAACCTGTTTGCCTCCAGTTCCTTTGATGTGCAGACCGGCCTGGAAAGAATTGAAAAAAATGCAAAAGCCCTGCACCAAACCATGCCGGGCGCGCAGGTAAATTTCGACGCCGGGTTTTCTCCGCGCCTGCATTATTATACCGGGCTGGTGTTTGAAATTTCTGGCTCTGCCGGGAAAGTTTTGGCTTCGGGGGGCGAATATGACCGGCTTCTAAAGGCGCTTGGCGCAAAGAGGGATATTTGTGCTGCGGGCTGTGCGCTCTGGGTCAAACGGCTGGTCGGGGAGACAAAAGCATGAGCAAACTATTGCTGGCAGTGCCCTCCAAAGGCCGTTTGGAACAGGATACCCGCGCCGCTTTTGCCAAGGCCGGTTTGCCAATCGAGCGCCCCGGTGGCGCGCGCTCCTATCAGGGTGAAATTGTCGGGCATGATGACATTATCGTGCGGTTTTTATCCGCCGGCGAAATTGCCGCCGAGCTGATTCGGGGCAATCTGCATTTGGGCGTGACGGGGGCCGACCTTATTCACGAAACGGCACTCAATGGTCCTGAACTGGTGGATTTTGCTATTCCGCTTGGCTTTGGCGAAGCGGATGTGGTGGTGGCGCTTCCCCGCTCCTGGATTGATGTGAACAACATGGCGGACCTGTCCGATGTTGCTTCTGATTTTTTCACCAATCGCCCGCGACGGCTCAAGGTGGCAACAAAATATATCAATCTTACCCGGCGCTATTTTGCCGCCCACTCCATCAATGATTACCAGATTGTTGAAAGTCTGGGGGCCACCGAAGCGGCCCCGGCGTCGGGCGCTGCTGACCTGATTGTGGATATAACCTCCACCGGCTCAACCCTTAAGGCCAACGGCCTTAAAG
>WFOP01000305.1 GCA_015487985.1 Hyphomicrobiales bacterium | reverse complement strand
TTTTTAAAAAAATGGAACGCCTGAACAAATAAAGGACTTCACCTCAGCGAAGTCCTTTAATGCTTTGAGCGGTATCTTAAAAAAGAATTCAAACGATTTTGCCTGAACTTAAGCGGCGATTTTTTCAGCACATTCCACGAACGTGCCATTGACCGACAGTTTCAGGCTCACATCATAGCTTGCACCATGACTGCCCAACATCAATTTGTTCAATGTTGTGGCTTCATCCAGATCGGCGGCAAAATTGCCCCCCTGCTGAATGCGCGAGCGGTTTGGCCCCCCAACACTGGCAACCTGAAGCACATAGGAACCTGTAACCGGCATCTCGGCGTGAACCACGCTTTCAAGCACCATGCGACCATCTTTTGAGCTGGCCAGAATTTGGCACTGCACCGGACCACTGGAGAAATCAATTGCATCCTCGATGATTGAGCCAACGCTCATATCGTCTGCATTACCACCCTGATGACCGTCCGCAGCGGCACCAATTGCAATTGAGCCGGCACCAAGTCCGATAGCCAGAGAAACCAGGGCGGCGGTCAGGCGTTTATTGCGGTTTAACATCTGTCGTCTCCTTTATTTGAATTTTTGAATGAACGGGGAGCCGACGCCGGGAAAAGAACTCTTTTCCCGGCTGGCTGAATTTGGTTTGGGATTAGCCGCAAACCTGAACAAAGGCAGATACGTTACCTGAACCGGATTGGGCCACGTCAGCTGAACAACCCTGACCAACCTGAACACCAACAACCGTGTTGCCGTTCCCGTCCTGGGACATAACTGAAGTGTGATCTTCACCAAACTGGGCAACGCCGGCCTGATTGAAATTACCGTTCTGCCAGCTTTCAGCGGAGTTGTTTACGCCAACCTGACCAAACCCTGCAACATTGCCGTCGCCAAACTGGTTGGCGGCACCGGTGTTGAAAGCGCCCCACTGGTTCATGCCGATTGTATTGCCAAAACCAACCTGACTGCCCCCGGTTGCATTACCAAAACCAAACTGGTCAATAAAAATTTCGTTGGCCATTGTTGGCGCTGCACTAATGGAAATCAAAGCTGCAATTGCGGTGGCGATAAGTGTCTTGCGTGTCATTGTTCGTCTCCTGGGGTGTGTCGGATCTTCCGACGTTGATAATGCCCCCCTTGTAGCGACACGCATTTGAACCAAACCTGAGACCCCCGTTCAGAATTCGTTCATCACAAAATTTGCGCCAAAACAAAAGAATTGACAACGCGGACAAAAACCAATTACATAACCAAATAGTTATGAATGAAAAACAG
The DNA here is from genome assembly GCA_015487985.1 of Hyphomicrobiales bacterium. Taxonomy (GTDB): domain Bacteria; phylum Pseudomonadota; class Alphaproteobacteria; order Rhizobiales; family Devosiaceae; genus DROE01. Next base: position 4,518 of record WFOP01000305.1, on the reverse strand, counting down.
CTCGATCTGGTCTTTGCCGCGCTTTCCGACGCCACCCGTCGAGGTATGCTCGCCCGACTGGCACAAGGCCAAACCAACATTTCCACGCTGGCCGCCCCCTATAAAATGTCACAACCTGCGATTTCAAAACACATGCGTGTCCTTGAAGGGGCTGGATTGATTAAAAGGACCCGCAAGGGCCGGGAACACCTCATCAGTATCGCCCCCGCACCCGCCCGCGAGGCCCATGACTGGATTGCCTATTATACCCGGCACTGGATTTCCCGCTTTGACGAAGTGGATGCCTACCTTGCCAAAAACAATCTGAAAAACCCGAAAAACTAAAGGAACTGAGATGTCAGATTCAACCAGTGCCGAATATAAAGACGGTGTTCTCACCGTTACCCGTCTCTACAATGCACCCCGCGCCGATGTTTTTGATGCGTGGATGAACACACAAAAAATGAACCAGTGGTACGGCCCTGAAGGTACGGTTGAAGTCAAATCCGATATCGAAGCCAATTTGGGGGGCAAATATGCCCACGAAATGATTTTTGAAGGGGGACGCGTCCACAAAAGCCAAGGCACAATCATTGAATATGATCCCCCCGCAGCGTTCGCCTACCGCTCTGAAGGTCCCGGACCAGATGATGTCATGACTATCCGGGTGGAGTTTATTGAACAGGGAAGCAACACGCTGGTTCGTTTGACCCACGAAGGGGTCTCCGAACAGATGGCGCAGTTTGTTTCCCCTGCCTGGTCAGGCGCATTCGACAAGCTTGCCGGATTTTTACAATCATCCTAGTTACGCAGACAATCCTCCCCGGCACATCGAATTTGTAAATCAACCCCATTGACACTATGAACTGACAATAAAAAAGAAAGAAAGAAGCCACCATATGAAACTGATGCGCGTAGGGGAAACGGGAGCGGAAAAACCCGCCATTCTGGATCAGAACGGAACCATTCGGGATTTATCAAATATCATCACCGATGTTTCAGGTGAGTTCCTTGGTGCGGACCAATTGCAAAAAATTGCCGACACCGACCTGAATACCCTGCCACAAATCACGCCCTCAACCCGCATCGGGCCATGTGTGGGTCAAGTGGGAAAATTCATCTGCATCGGTTTGAACTATGGGGACCACGCCGCAGAAGCGGGCATGGACCTTCCCCCCGAGCCCATTATTTTTATGAAAGCCACCAGCGCCATTTGTGGACCAAACGACAATATTATCATCCCCCCCAATTCCCAAAAAACCGACTGGGAAGTGGAACTGGGCATCGTTATCGGCAAAACCGCAAGCTATGTGGATGAAAAAAATGCCTTGGAGCATGTAGCGGGCTATTGCGTCATCAACGATATTTCAGAACGCGCATTTCAGATTGAACATTCAGGCCAATGGGTAAAGGGCAAATCCGCCGATACCTTTGGCCCCATCGGCCCGTGGCTGGTCACAAAGGAAGAAATTGATAATCCCCAAGACCTGAAAATGTGGCTTGAAGTGGATGGGAAGCGCTATCAGGACGGCTCCACCGCCACCATGGTTTTTGGCGTATCTTTTCTGGTTCACTATCTTAGCCAATTCATGAGCCTGCAACCGGGGGACATTATTTCAACCGGCACCCCCCCCGGCGTTGGCATGGGTCAAAAACCTGACCCCGTTTACCTCAAGCCAAACCAGACCATGAAACTTGGCATTGAAGGGTTGGGCGAGCAAAACCAGACAACAAAAGCGTGGGGGGAGGTGGATTAAAAACCATCAAAACCAAAACGCCCGCGTCAGCGCCATTCGATTTCTTCACCGCATCCCTGGAACAAAGCGGTTCACAACTTGATCGGTAACCTTGTTGTGATTTGATCCGGGCAAACATTGTTGCCACTTTTGCCGGCAGTTGCTTTGTTCGCCAACACACAGTGAATACAAAATTATACATGCTGGAAAATTGTAAATGACTGAAATGGTTATCCGCCATGAGAGCAATAAGACCTCGGGCAGGTATGTAATTGACTTGGGGGACGGCAAAATTGCCGAGATGACCTATCAGCGAATCAACCTGTGCAAAATCGCCATCGATCACACACGGGTGCCCCCCGAATTTCGCGGTCAGGACATTGCGGGCAAACTCATGCACCACGCCATCGAACAGGCCCGGCGCAAAAAGGACAAAATCATTCCTCTGTGTTCCTATGTGCAGGTGCAGTTCAAACGCCACAAAGAATGGGCCGACCTGTTAGCCGACTAAGAAACCCCCGCGATCCGCAGCGCCCCCGGTGCCAGCAGACCGGCCAGCTCTTTCCAAGGCAAAACAACACTTGGTGCTCCATAGGCATAGGCGGTCAGTTCATATTGCTGAAACTGCACCTCAAGCCCCTCAGGAGTGAATTTCCAGCGATCCGGCTCAAGGGCCATTGGCAAGGCATCGGAAAAATCATCCCATACCACTTCCCTCAACGCCCCATCGGTCAGAATTGCTTTTGTTACGATCTCCTGCAATTCCTGTTGCCAGTTCTCACCAGAAAAAATATCCCCGGCCACAAGCCCCCGCTTTTCCCCCACCAGATAATGCTCATAGGTAAGATAGGAACTGCCATGGGCCGCCCCGTGATAATAAAGAATGGATTCAACCACGTTTGAAATACGTTCAGGGGTCACCTCATGGATACGAACAAAGGTTTGACTATCCACCTCCCCATTCATCTCAGACATTTCAATTAGGGGCTGAAGCGCACCAAGGCCATATCCGGCGCGCGCATACTTATTATATTCAACGCCCAACTCACCGGTTTCATCCATCAGCATGATCGAAAATTCATACTTGCCCACAGGCGGCCCGATTGTATTGATCGTGTCAACTTTGGTGCCATAAACCCCCAGGGGGGAAAACTGCACACCCCTGATTTTCCAGGGATATTCGAGCCAGATTGTACGCGAAACAAGAAGATCGCTTATGCAATAGGGTTGCTCCCCTTTATAATCAGGACGAGAACCATCCGCCGGAGCAACACAAGCGCGTCGCATAAAATTCAGCCATTTTTTCTGATCTCTTGCCAGCAGGTTTTCAAAATCATCTCCCCCCGACAAGGCCAATTTGGAATAGGCTGCCTGCATTTGGGAATATGGAATATTTACCGCGGCATCTTCACATATATCCTGCCCGTAAACAGCAAGGCCATCTTCACATTCTGCAGCACTTGCCGACCCGGAAAAAACCCAGCCCAGCGCAAATATCGCAAAGGCACCTGCCCGTAAAACTGTCAAACGCATGAGCTGTCTCACTTCTGGTTATATGGCGTTTTTCAAACTCTCTTCAATATAGATTTCGCGCAGTTTTCTGGCGACGGGACCGGGCTGGCCATCCCCCACCTTTTTGCCCTCAACTTCAATTACCGGCATGACAAAAATTGTTGAAGCAGTCGTAAACGCTTCCTTGGCGTTGGCGATTTCCTCAACGCTAAAGGGACGCTCTTCAACTTTCATTTGCAATTTGTCCGCACAGGCCAGAACCGCCTTGCGGGTAATCCCCGAGAGGATGGAAGGGGAAAGATCACGGGTCACGATGGTGCCCTCTTTGGTCACGATATAGGCGTTGTTGGCGGTACCCTCGGTGACAAAACCATCCCGCACCAGCCATGCCCCCTGCTCGCCCTGCCTGCGCGCCTGCATGGAGACAAGAGAGGGATATAGCAATTGCACGGTCTTGATATCGCAACGACCCCAGCGCAAATCATCAGCCAGAATAACACTGATGCCGGTTTTTGCCTTCGGAGAATCAAGCAGATTAAGACTCTGGGTAAACCCCACAACCGTATTTGGCGTGCCCTCTGGGGGGAAAGCAAAATCCCGGTCCGCTGCCCCCCGCGTCACCTGCATATAGACCAGCCCCTCATCAAGCCGGTTGCGCGACACCAGTTCCCGGTGCATGTCAAGCAACTGATCCCGGCTCATATCAAAGCCCATCTCAAGCTCACCAAGCGAACGCCTCAGGCGCGCAAAGTGCCCCTCAAAGTCCACCAGTTTACCACCAAGAACAGAGGTGACTTCATAAACACCGTCAGCAAACAGAAAACCCCGATCAAACACCGAGATTTTGGCATCATTTTCATCAACATAATTTCCATTTACAAAAACCGTCCGCACCGCAAATCTCCTTAATTAAAATCAAGAAAGAGCATAGCGAACAGTTTTCACCAAGGAAATATTTTCACTGGAAATATTTTTTAACCGGAAAATCCGAACCGCTTGCTCAGGCCGATTTCAAAAAAGCCATCCGGGCCAGCTTCAGCACCAGCAGCACGATAGGTGATGCATGCATGATCAGATCAAAAATATCCAAAGGTTTGACCAGGGTGCCCGCCATCAACATCCGCACTTTTTCAAACAGATGAGGCTCGGGCACAAATGGCGCCAGCCCCAAAAGCAAAGCCAGCACAATTAAGGGCACAAGGGGAAAACTGTCGAGAAAAGCCATATCAATCCAATCAAACAATAAAGGCGCCCCGGAATAACCCGGAACGCCCAACTAAATATATAAGAT
>WFOP01000304.1 GCA_015487985.1 Hyphomicrobiales bacterium | reverse complement strand
GGCGATGCCAATAGAAACCGCACCCGGCTGACGGTGACTTCGGCGCTTAATCCAAATGAACGGCGCGGGCCATCATTGGCGGCAACCCGTCGCCGTCGGGACAAACAGCGTGGCAAGCCGCGTGAGGCCCAGCCCAAGATTTCGCGCGAAGTGACAATTCCAGAAGCAATTACTGTTGCTGATTTGGCCAACCGTATGGCTGAACGGGCGGTTGATGTTATCAAACTGTTGATGGAACAGGGTCAGATGGCCACCATCAACGACATACTTGATACTGATACGGCGGAATTGATTGCCACTGAACTGGGTCATACCGTAAAGCGCGTTGCTGAATCCGATGTGGAAGAGGGCCTGTTTGACGTGGGCGAAGACAAGGATGAAACCGGTCAGGAACCCCGCTCTCCGGTGGTGACCATTATGGGCCACGTGGATCACGGCAAAACCTCTTTGCTTGATGCTATCCGCGATGCCAATGTGGTGTCGGGTGAAGCCGGCGGGATCACCCAGCATATCGGGGCCTATCAGGTTGAAAAAAACGGTTCACTGATTACCTTCCTTGATACACCGGGCCATGAGGCTTTTACCTCCATGCGTGCCCGTGGTGCGCAGGCAACGGATATCGCCATTCTTGTGGTGGCGGCAGATGATGGGGTTATGCCCCAGACCATTGAATCCATCAAACATGCCAAGGCCGCTGAAGTGCCCATCATTGTGGCCATCAACAAAATTGACAAACAGGCGGCGGATCCAAACCGGGTGCGCACCGAATTGCTTCAACATGAAGTGTTTGTCGAAAGCATGGGCGGGGACATTCTGGATGTGGAAGTGTCCGCCATGGAGGGCACCAATCTGGATAAATTGCTCGAGACCATCATGCTTCAGGCGGAGCTTCTTGAACTCAAGGCAAACCCTGCAGGCCGGGCCAAGGGTATTGTAATCGAGGCCAAGCTGGATAAGGGGCGCGGTGCAGTTGCAACCGTTCTGGTTCAGCGCGGTCAGCTTAATGTGGGGGACATTGTTGTGGCCGGCTCAGAATCCGCTCGCGTTCGTGCCCTCATCAATGACAAGGGCGAGCAGGTAAAAACCGCCGGTCCCTCAACCCCGGTTGAAGTTCTCGGTTTTACCGGGGTGCCTGATGCAGGGGATATTTTTGCCGTGGTTGAAAGCGAGGCCCATGCCCGCGAAATCACTGAATATCGCCAGCGGGCAACCCGTGAAAAAATCGGAGGCTCCGGGATCACCTCCCTTGAACAGATGATGAGCCAAATCAAGACTTCGGAAATTTCCCGGGTGCCGCTGGTTGTTAAAGCCGATGTGCAGGGGTCTGTGGAAGCCATTGTTTCAGCGCTCGAAAAACTCTCAACCGATGAAGTATCGGCTCAGGTTCTTTTGGCCGGTGCGGGCGGGATCACCGAGAGTGATATTATTCTGGCCAAGGCCTCAGGCGCAGTTATCGTTGGCTTTAATGTGCGCGCAAACCGTCAGGCCCGTGAGCTTTCAAGAAGTGACGGTGTCGAGGTGCGTTATTATGATGTGATCTATGATCTGGTGGATGACGTTAAAGACGCCATGTCCGGTATGCTCTCCCCTGAAGTGCGCGAAACATTTCTGGGTAATGCTGAAATTCTTGAAGTGTTCCATATTTCCAAAGTGGGTAAAGTGGCCGGGTGTCGCGTTACTGACGGGACGGTGGAGCGTGGCGCCGGGGTGCGTCTTATTCGCGATGATGTTGTTATTCACGAAGGCAAACTCTCAACCCTGAAACGTTTCAAGGACGAAGTGAAGGACGTTCAGTCCGGTCAGGAGTGCGGGATGGCATTTGAGAATTATCAGGATATGCGCGCCGGAGATGTGATCGAATGTTTCCGTCGTGAGGAAATCGAGCGCAAGCTGTAAAACGGGCCATTTCTTATCGTTATTATCGGTTGTTGATATGAACAGAAAAGCAAAAACCAGCGCGCCCTCTCAACGGATGTTGCGGGTTGGAGAATTGGTGCGCCATGCTCTTTCCGCCTTTTTGGTGCGCGGTGAAGTGCAGGATCCTGCCCTTGAAGGGGCAATGATTACGGTACCTGAAGTGCGCATGACGCCGGATCTGAAACTGGCAAATGTTTATATTATGCCCCTTGGTGGCGACAATGCCGAGCAGGTGGTAGAGGCGCTTAATCGCCACAAGAAATATGTGCGCGGTGGCATATCTTCTCAACTCTCGCTTAAATATGCGCCTTCCCTCAGATTTTTTGTTGATGATACATTTGCAGAAGCAGATCGAATCAATGCAATTTTAAGATCAGAACATGTAAGTCGGGACTTGTCGGAAGAGGAATAAAATGGGCTTGTTTGATATTTTCACCGGAACAAAACGGCCTGAATCTGGAGTGACACCGGCCCCGCGAAGCGAGGTGGAAGCGGCTATTTTGGAGATAAACCGGCCAACGGCGCCTTTCCAGATCATCCCCGATGATACGGGGGAATGCGATTTTATCGCCGAATGGAAAATTGTGAATGCCAAATGGTATGAGATTTTTGCCAAGGCGGGCCTTCAAAAAACTTTTCGAATCAAAATGAAGCTGGATGAGAAAAAAAACGAAGTCCGGGCGATGGATGAAGAGTTCACCGTTGAATGGCGCGCCGGGGTGCCAAGCCTGACGCTGGCAGTGTCCGGGTTCAAGGGGCAAAAAACCGAAATATCGTTTGGAACCGCCTATGCCTTTACCGAAGAACTGGAATTTGGACAGGTCTATAATTACCGTTTTAATTCTTCGGAGCTAAAAACCCCGTTGCAGGAAGCGGTATTGGCCAGGGGCTGGACCTGGCGCGGTGTCGCTTTTGGCAAACTGTAAAATATACCGGGCCGTTTTCACATACCGGATGTGTCTTCATAACGGAAAATCCGCAGAAAGCGCGGCATTTCCTTTCAGAATATTTTTCATAGGCCGTTGATTTTAACCCCCTTCAGAGGGTGTGCCAAAGGGTGAGGAATGTGTGCTGAATGACCGGCGCCATATTTCGGGCTGCTTATTCTTTGACAAGGGGATGGATTCTAAATCCGGACCAGTGGCAGCACGAAGGGGTAATTCGTGAAACTTGAATATATTTATGGTTTTAGCGAATATAATGCGATCAATTCGGCCCGTCAGCGGCACAGAAAATCAGTCCGGTTGCGCAATTGGCTGTTCTGGGCGTTGGTGCTGGCCAATGGCGCAGTTTCACTAAAATATATTTATTCATACTATCAAGGTCAGGTGTCTTTTAGCTGGCTGATGTTTGCTAACCTGACGGTTGCCATCGCAATTATAGCTTATCGTTATATTTTTGTGCCCTACCGGAATCGTCAATATTACAGGCAGCAAATGTTGAGCGGAAAGCAAATCCGGTTGCAGGTGAGCGAGCAAGGCATTGAAACACAAACGGATAACGTTACCGCTCAATATGGCTGGAAGGGATTTGTCGGTGCGGATGAAGAGGCGGCGCATTTTGTGATCTGGGTAAATAATATACTGGCTCTTTCCATCCCCAAACGTGCCTTCAAGGACAATGGGCAAATGGAAGAGTTTAGAAAGAAAATTGTCAAAAATGTTGATAATCAACGATTACCGGCATAAGTAAAAATTCAGGCTACAAATTGCTCACAGGTCGGTAACGGCGCTTCAGGAAAGTTGCCTCTGACCCAAAACTTGCGAATTTTCTAAAATGAACCCCAGGCAAAAAAAATCCCCCAAGCGTGATATTTCCGGCTGGCTTATTCTCAACAAGCCCTATGATTTTGGCTCCACGCAGGCCGTGGGTAAAGTGCGCTGGTTGCTCAGCGCCAGAAAAGCGGGCCATGCGGGCACCCTTGATCCCCTGGCTACCGGGATTTTGCCCATCGCCATTGGTGAGGCCACCAAAACCGTCCCCTTTGTTCAGGACGGCACCAAAATTTATCAGTTCGATCTGGTTTGGGGCAGCGCCACCAATACCGACGATATCGAGGGAGAAGTGATTGCGACGTCGCCCCATCGCCCCGCAAAAGAAGATATTCAGGCCGTTTTGCCTGATTTCACCGGGGTGATTACCCAGATTCCCCCCATTTATTCCGCCATCAGGATTAAAGGTGAGCGCGCCTATGATCTGGCCCGTTCCGGCGAACAGGTTGAGATGCCACCAAGGGAAGTTGAGATTGACCGCTTTGAGCTGCTTGAACATGGGGCCGAACGCTCCAGGTTTGAAGTTGAATGTGCCAAGGGCACCTATATCCGGGCCTTGGCCAGAGATATCGCTGAAACCCTTGGCAGCAAGGGACATGTGGGGGCCTTGCACCGGGGGCAGGTGGGCCAGTTTAGTGATGAAGACGCCATAGATTTACAGGATTTTGAAGATGCAGAGCCGGAGATGCGCGATCAGATGTTGTTGCCGGTGGCCGCCGCGCTTTCAGACCTGCCCGAAATCTGTCTTGATGCCCGTCAGACGACAACCCTGAGACACGGCAACCCTGTTTTGCTGACCGGTGCCAATGCACCGATAGAGCTTGAAGAAGCCTGGGCCTCCCATAAAGGCAGTGCTGTGGCTATCGGCTTTGTGGAGCAGGGCCAGTTCAAACCATCCCGGATTATATTGCCCCACTAATCCCTGTTTGCCAGGTAGCTCAAAAGCGCGCCATAGGCATTTTTGATATCAGTTTCGGGCAAGGCCGCTTTGTCGTTTGCATGAGGGAGCATACAAATTTATATTCCTTCACCTGTGGATTGCCAGTAATAAACCTGCCAGCCGCACCATGATCATTCTTGAGCTGGAATCGAAAAAATCAGGTATATTTATGGTCGGCATTTGCAAGATAAGGCTGGCAATTGGCGTCAAAATCCCTTATAGGGGCGCTATTCCTGCTTGTTTTGCAGGGGTTTCGCGGCCCTGTACTGGACGACATCCCGGACAAGGGCAACCTTACCCTTTGATACTGAAAGGAAATATCTGATGTCGATTACACCTGAGCGCAAAAGTGCGCTGATTAAAGAATATGCAACAAATCCCTCTGATACCGGGTCTCCCGAAGTTCAGGTAGCGATTTTGACTGAGCGTATTGTCAACCTCACTGAACATTTCAAAGGTCACAAGAAGGATAATCACTCCCGTCGTGGTCTGTTGAAAATGGTTTCGTTGCGTCGCCGTCTGCTTGACTATGTCAAGCGCAAGGATGAACAGCGTTACAAAACCCTGATCGAAAAACTTGGCCTGCGTCGTTAATTGACGTTTGCCGATATGTTATGGATTGGCGCGAAAATCCTTTTGCGCCAGTTACCGGTTCCAAAGTCTGGAACATTGAAAGAGACTGCCCAATCTGGTGTGGCGCATGGGGCGTTCACAACATGGCGGTCAGGGAAATGCGGCCCGAAAAAATCTCTTCATTAAAATCAGCGCCAATGAGGGCGCCCAAATCAAATGCAAGAGGTCTTGCTGTTTTTTCCCTATGAACGAATGGAAAAACCAAAGATGTTTAATCACCATAAAGTAGAACTGAACTGGGGCGGCCAACCGCTGACCCTTGAAACGGGCAAAATTGCCCGCCAAGCCCACGGCGCCGTTTTGGCGACACTTGGCGAAACCGTTGTTCTGGCAACCGTTGTCAGTTCAAAGACCCCGAAGGCAGGAATTGATTTCTTTCCTTTGACAGTGAATTACCAGGAAAAATTTTACGCGGCCGGCAAAATCCCCGGCGGCTATTTCAAACGCGAAGCGCGCCCGAGCGAAGCTGAAACCCTCATCTGCCGCCTGATTGATCGCCCGATTCGCCCCCTGTTCCCCGCCGGATATAAAAACGAAACCCAGGTTATCGTTACCGTGTTGCAACATGATATGGAAAATCAGCCTGATGTGCTGGCACTTGTTGCGGCCTCTGCCGCCCTGACCATTTCGGGTGTGCCTTTCATGGGACCGATCGGCGCGGCACGGGTTGGCTATATTGATGGTGAATATGTGCTCAATACCCCCATTGACCGGCGTGACGAAAGTCAGCTTGATCTGGTAATGGCGGGCACCAAGGACGCCGTTCTAATGGTTGAATCCGAAGCGCAGGAATTGTCCGAAGAAGTCATGCTGGGCGCTGTGATGTATGGTCACGAACAAGCAGGCAAAGTGATCGAAGCCATTATCAAGCTGGCCGAGATGGCTGCAAAAGAACCGCGCGAATTTGTCGCTGAAGACCTTTCGGCGCTGGATGCGGAAATGTTCTCCATCATTGAAGATGATGTGCGCGCCGCCTATGGGGAAACGGACAAACAGGCCCGTTATGCCGCCCTTGATGAAGCCAAGGCAAAAGTTGTTGCCGCGCTTGAGGAAACGGATTGGACCGCTGAACAGATTTCAACGGTTTTCAAAAACATTCAGGCCCGCATCGTGCGTCGTTCGATCATTGATACCAAAAAACGTATTGATGGGCGTGATCTGGCAACGGTTCGCCCCGTTATTGCCGAAGCTGGCGTTCTGCCCCGCACCCACGGTTCGGCCGTGTTCACGCGTGGCGAAACCCAAGCGCTGGTGGTGGCAACCCTTGGCACCGGGGAAGATGAGCAGTTTGTGGATAGTCTTGAAGGCACTGCAAAGCAGAACTTCATGCTGCATTATAATTTCCCCCCCTATTCCGTGGGCGAAGCGGGCCGCACCGGCTTTACATCGCGTCGCGAAATCGGGCACGGAAAACTCGCCTGGCGCGCCATTAACCCGGTTCGCCCTTCCGTTGAAGAATTCCCCTATACAATCCGCGTGGTTTCAGAAATTACGGAATCAAACGGCTCTTCCTCCATGGCCTCCGTTTGTGGTGCTTCCCTGGCGCTGATGGATGCCGGCGTGCCCATGAAAAAGGCCGTTGCCGGGATTGCAATGGGTCTCATTCTTGAGGGCGACGAATTTGCCGTTCTTTCTGACATTCTGGGTGATGAAGATCATCTGGGCGATATGGATTTCAAAGTTGCCGGAACACGCGATGGCATCACATCCCTGCAAATGGATATCAAGATTGCCGGGATTACCCAAGACATCATGAAAACAGCTCTGGCTCAGGCCAAGGGTGGACGTGAAGGCATTCTGGATGAAATGGCCAAGGCGCTGGATACGGCACGCGATGAAGTGGGCGAATTTGCACCGCGCATCGAAACCATGCAGATCCCGACCGACAAAATTCGCGAAGTCATTGGCACCGGCGGGAAAGTTATCCGCGAGATCGTGGAAAAAACCGGCGCCAAGGTGAACATTGACGATGAAGGCATAATCAAAATTGCCTCCTCGGATATGGCCTCCATTGATGCGGCCGTAAAATGGATCAAGTCCATTACCGATGAACCTGAAGCCGGCGTTATTTATCAGGGCACCGTGGTTAAAACCGTGGACTTTGGCGCTTTTGTCAATTTCTTTGGTCCCAAAGATGGCTTGGTACATATTTCTCAACTGACACCTTCGCGGGTTGATAAAACCACCGACGTCGTCAAAGAGGGCGACAAGGTCTGGGTGAAACTGCTCGGCTTTGATGATCGCGGCAAGGTGCGTCTGTCCATGAAAGTGGTCAATCAGGAAACCGGCGAAGAAATCAACAACGACGACTAAGTCAGGTTTTTTAGTTTTTGAAAATTTAAGGCCCCGCTTCGGTGGGGCCTTTTTTGTTGCCTGTGTTGCCCAATCAGGCATGGCAAATTTTTTGAAATCTACCCCAAAACCCTGTGGGGTGGTTTATGGCTGTCCAGAAAAACCTTGATATTGAGAATAACGGTTTCCCCCATTTCGATGCGCCCCTCAAGGGTTGAAGAAGCCATATGCGGGGTCAGCACCACTTTGTTTTCCCGTGCTAAAGCCAACAGGCCGGGATTGACCCCGTTACGGTCTTCAAAAACATCCAGTGCCGCACCCGCCAGATGTCCGCCCTCAATCAAATCAATCAGGGCATCCTCGTCAATCAATTCACTGCGTGAGACATTGATGACAAAAGCATCCTTTTTCATCATTTGAAGCCGGTCCCGGTTCAAAAGTTCAAAGGTTTCCTTGGTGTGGGGGGTGTGCAGGGAAACAATGTCCACCTCTTGAAGCATGTCCTCAAGCCGTGCCCAGTGGGTGGCTTTAAGGGTTGCTTCAATTTGGGGGGGACGGCGGGTGCGCGAAAAATAATGGATGTTCAGGCCCACGGCCCTGGCGCGTGTGGCCACCGCCTCCCCAATCCGCCCCATGCCAACAATGCCCAGGGATTTTCCGGTTAAACGCCGTCCCAGCATCCAGGTGGGGGACCAGCCCGGCCATTCCCCGTTTTTTGCCACCAGCCGCGCCCCTTCCACAATTCTGCGCGGCAGGGAAAGAATAAGCGCCATGGCCATGTTGGCGGTATCCTCAGTGACAACACTGGGCGTATTGGTCACCGTTATGCCACGGCTGTGGGCCGCTGAAATATCAATATTGTCCACCCCGTTGCCAAATTGGGCGATAAGTTTTACCCGCTCGGGCAATTGTTCGATCAGGGATTTGTCGATCTTGTCCGAAATTGTGGAAACAATGACATCCGCATGGCGGGCTCCTTTAAGAATCTGTTCTGAAGTAAGGGGAATATCATCGTTGTTCAGACAAGCATCAAACAGCATTTGCATGCGCGTTTCCACTTGAGCGGGCAGCCGCCGGGTCACAAAAATTTTGGCCAATTCCGGGTTCATTAACGCAAACTTTCAGCGCCCATTAAGGTATTCCTCATAATACTACCCCATCTAACCGTTAAGTGGAAACCCATGAACTCGCCTCTCTTTGAAATTACCCAAAAATCGCGCAATCCTCTATCCCCCTCCATAAAGCGTTCACTGGTAGTGATAGGGCTTATGGTGTTGGCATTCTTTGCCATGCTTGTACCTGCTTTTGCTCAGGAAAACAAAAACCCCTCGGGGTTTTCGCTGCCAAGATTCGTTTCGGTGCGCTCGGAGCCAACAAATGTTCGGGTTGGCCCGGGTACACAATATGATGTGGCATGGGTTTTTGTGAAATCGGAATTGCCGGTTGAAATTATTCAGGAATTTGATACCTGGCGCAAAATTCGTGATTTGGATGGCGCCGAGGGCTGGGTTCACAAATCTCTGCTTACCGGGCATCGCATGGCTTATGTCGCCCCATGGAACGCCGATGCAAAAATTCCACTGCGCGCCAGGGGGCAGAGTGAGGCGCGTGTGCGGGCCTGGCTTACATCAAATTATCTGGTGAGTGTTGAGGGGTGTGATGGTCAATATTGCGCCGTGAGTGCCAAAAATACCGGCAATGATGGCCGCTCCACATATACCGGCTATGTGGAACAATCCGCGCTTTGGGGTGTTTATCCAAACGAGAGCTTTAATTAACCCATTTCGTTTGTACTGTTTTTATGCGGGCAGTTTGTGGCGTGGCTATTTTATCTGTTTTGGATTTTCGCGCCGCACCCGTACCACGATATCCACATGAGAAATTTCCATGCCTTTTGGCGGTTTGGGCAAACCAACCACATCAATCAGGTTGGAGGGGATATCAATGACCCGCTCTTCCCCTTCCACAAAAAAGTGGTGGTGGTTGGAGGTGTCGGTATCAAAATACGAGCGGGTGGCATCAATGGATATTTCCCTTAGCAAACCGGCACTGCGAAATTGGTGCAATGTGTTATATACGGTGGCCAGCGAAACCTTCATGCCCGCTTTTTCCGCCTCCATATGCAACTGTTCGGCACTGGCATGGCGCGGCGCACCCGAAAAGAGCAGTTTGGCCAGTGCGATACGTTGTCGCGTAGGCCGTAAGCCGGCCATGCGTATCACCGCCATCAAACAGGGGTGGCGTGATACATTGTTGGAAAACTTGGTCCGCTGGCCGGCTGTCATACTGAAGAAAGCTCGTTTTCTCGGGAAATACTCCCCTCTTATACGCTGATGTATTTGTGCAAACAAGCCAGCAAACAATTGGCTCGGGGTAAGAGGGGGAACATGGTCAATTTTGTTGACCCCCGGGGGGTAAACCCCTAATTGTGTGACTGAATATTCTTTATCAAAGGGCCACCCAATGACCGAACGCAAAAACGCCTACACCTATGATGACCTGATCGCCAGCGGCAAAGGCGAGTTGTTTGGTGAAGGGTTTGCAAAACTGCCCAAACCACCCATGTTGATGTTTGATCGTATTACTTCCATTACCAGTGATGGCGGTGAGTTTGGCAAGGGTCAGGTCAAGGCTGAACTGGACCTTAATCCCGGACTTTGGTTTTATGAATGCCATTTTCAGGATGATCCGGTTATGCCCGGCTGCCTTGGACTTGATGCTTTATGGCAAATGGTTGGATTTTTCCTTTGCTGGTCGGGAGATCCGGGAAAAGGACGTGCCCTTGGCGGGGAAATTCGTTTTAGTGGACAGGCCACCAATGACAAAAAACTTCTTGAATTTGAAGTGGATATCAAAGGTCATCGCCGCTCCCCTGTGCCCTATGGCACAGCGACCGGCACTGTAAAGGCGGACGGGGAAACCATATATGTATCCAAGAACTTGCGTGTGGGCCTGTTCCCCAACGACTAGGGATCAACCATTGTGACGAAGGACATAAGAGGGCGATTATGAGACGTGTTGTAATAACGGGAATGGGTATTGTTTCTTCCATCGGGAACAATATTGATGAAGTTTTGTCCAGTCTGAAGGAAGCCAAATCAGGTATTACCAAGGCTATGGATTATGAAAAATATGGCTTTCGTTCACAGGTGCAGGGGGAGCCGGCTCTTGATCCGTTTGAAATACTGGATCGCCGCACAACACGTTTTATGGCCAAAGGCTCAGCCTGGAATTATGTTGCCATCCTGGAGGCGATAAAACTGGCAGGACTGGAAGAAAAAGATTATCGGGGCAATCCGCGTACGGGCATCATCATGGGCTCTGGCGGTCCCTCAACCAGGGCGGTGGTTGAAGCTGCCGGGATCACAAAAGAGCGTGGCCCAAAACGCATCGGGCCAACGGTTGTGCCCAAGGCCATGAGCTCGACCGCCTCGGCAACCCTTGCCACGCCCCTGGGTATTCATGGGGTGAATTATTCCATTTCTTCGGCCTGCGCCACATCCAAACATTGCATCGGCAATGCTTTTGAACAAATTCAAATGGGTAAACAGGACATCGTATTTGCCGGCGGCAGTGAAGACTTACATTGGACCATGTCCAATATTTTTGATGCCATGGGGGCCATGAGTTCAAATTTTAACGATACGCCCGAAACGGCCTCACGCGCCTATGACAAAAATCGCGATGGATTTGTTATTGCGGGGGGCGCCGGTGTTCTGGTGCTTGAAGAACTTGAGCATGCCAAGGCTCGCGGTGCTAAGATTTATGCGGAACTGATCGGTTATGGTGCAACCTCGGATGGTGCTGATATGGTGGCTCCATCGGGTGAGGGCGCTGTTCGCTGTATGCGCCAGGCGCTGGCAACGGTGGATATGCCCGTTGACTATATCAACCCCCATGCAACCTCGACCCCGATTGGTGACATCAAGGAAATCGGAGCCTTGCGTGAAGTGTTTGGCAATGAGGACAAATGCCCGCCAATGTCTGCCACAAAATCTCTAACGGGTCATTCCCTTGGGGCCACCGGCGTTTGGGAGTGCATTTTTTCAATTTTGATGATGCAGCACAATTTCATGTGCAAGAGCGCAAATATATTTGAGCTTGATCCCGAATTTGCCGATATGCCGATTTTGCAGGAACGTGTGGACAATGTTTCCCTTGGTTGTGTGTTGTCCAACTCATTCGGGTTTGGCGGCACCAATGCAACGCTGGTGTTCAAACATCCCGACGCCTAAGGCGTGTCTCCCAAAGCGTGCAGTGATTTTGGGATAAAAGATATGGCGAAACAAATGGATAAGGCAGGCCGCATGAATACCAATAGATGCGATTGCTTCAGTTCTTTGAGCTGTATGTCAGTTCGGTAAATTTGGCATCACGCCCGTCATATAGCAGCAACCGCCCTAAAAGCGGCCTGCCCACACCGGTAATCAGCTTGATGACCTCCATGGCCATCAGCGTGCCGATAACCCCGGTCGTGGCCCCCAAAATACCGTTCACTTCGCAGGCTGGCAAATCATTCTCATCAGGGGTTTGGGGGTAGAGGCAGGAAAACCGGGGAAAGGGCTGCCTGCTTTCATCCCTTAAATGGGGGGCAAAAACGCTGACCTGTCCGTCAAACATGGAAACCGCCCCTGAAACCAGCGTGGTTTTGTTCTGCTCGCAGAGATGGGCGATTTCCGCGCGGGAAGAAAAACGGTCACTTCCATCGACCACGATATCATGATCCTTAATCATTTCCGTGCCGTTGGACAGATCAAACCGTGCCACTGTCCCCTGCACATGAATGTCAGGGTTGAGATTTGTTGCAAATGCAGCGGCGCTTTTGCTTTTGTCCACCCCCAGATCGCCTGTTGCGTGTACAATCTGGCGCTGGAGGTTGGAAATGTCCACTTTATCGTCGTCAACGATGCTCAAATGCCCGACGCCAGCGGCGCTTAAATAGGCGATAACCGGGCTGCCAAGTCCCCCCGCGCCCACGACCAGAACCCGCGCCATTTTAAGCTTCTTTTGTCCCGACGCCCCCACGCCTTTCAGCACGATATGGCGGGCATAACGGGCAATTTCATTTGAATTCAGCTCCGGCTCTTTCCCCTGCATCACAAATCAGTTCCGCCCCCGATGGTCAAATGCCAAGGGAATGGCAAGGAATTGTCGGCTCAAGCCCGTCGGCCCCTGTGCCATTACCGAGATGATCCCCACGCTTTGAGAAATATCTGTTGCGCCGAACGGCATAACCACAGCGCTGATTTCATATGCAAGCGGACATTGGCGGGACCGGGGCAGGGCCTTGTCCACATAAATTTCCCGACTGGCACCAAAATTTTCGATGACCAGACTAAATCCCATGGGCGGGCTTTGGGTAAAGTCGATGCAGTTGGTGGCCGCTGCTGTTTCAAAACTTTTTAGTGAAAGCTGATACTTGCCCAATGGTTTTCTTTGCGCATCAGCCTTTGATATTTCAAGAGCAGGCACGCCAAAAACAAGCGAAGATTTATCCTCCAGATAGTGTCCGTCCCCGAACATGGCCACAATTGTTGCCGGTTTTATGATCTCCAGGCTTTGCAGAACAGTGCCGGCCTGTGTGGCGGCATTTTGGCGCACTTGCGCAAGAGTCTGCTCTGTTAGATCCCCTTCAACGAAAATGGGTGTGCCCACAACCTGAGTGATTTCCACCAGATCAACCAGATATATTTTGGCATAGGCAACGCGGTTGTCCGCATCAGTTCCAAATTCCTCATAAGCAAAATATCGCCCCTGCTCGGAGTATCCAATGGGGTTAAATTGAGTGTTTTGTGCCCCCGTGGCCGGCACGGACATTACCAATGTCATCACAACAAAAAAAACGGCACCAATTTGCTTTTTAATCTGAAACATATCCGGTTGACCCAAATCCCTTTTTACCCCGTTCGCTGTTCGCCAATTTTTCCACTGTTGCAAATCTGGCGACCGTTACGGGTGCGATCACCATTTGAGCGATGCGCATGCCCCGTTCGATTTCAAAATCATTCTCCCCCAAATTGATCAATAAAACATGCACCTCCCCCCGATAATCTGAATCAATGGTGCCCGGCGCATTCAGGATGGTAACCCCATGCTTTAATGCCAGCCCGGAACGCGGCCTTATCTGTGCCTCAAATCCGGTTGGCAAAGCCATGCAGAACCCGGTTGGCACAAGGCGCCGTTCCCCCGGCCTGATGAGCATTGGGCCTTCAGGTGAAATCGCCGCCGCCAGATCAACCCCCGCAGCTTCCGCACTTTGATATTGTGGCAGGGTCAGGCCCTGTCCATGTTCAAGCCATGAAATTTCTATCAGGCATGTGTCATACTTTTTTGGGTCCATAAGTGCCCCCTGTTTGAGTGCTCTTAAATGAGCACCCCTTTGAATGACCTACCAAAGGCGCCAGACCAACAGGCCAAGCAGGCCCGCAATCAGCCAGAAAGCACCCCACAAGCCTTTGTTCCCCCGGCTCTGCTGGCGTTTGAGTTCCGTTTCATGCGCGCCAAGCAATGAATTGGCCCGGTTCACCAGTTCGGGTATTTGTCCAATGGTTGAAACCAATGTGGAAAAATGCTCTGAAGCTTCAACAATTTTGCCCTTTGGTCCCGCCTGATCCTTTATCCAGTCCCCCACAATCGGCTCGGCAATGGTCCAGATATCCATGTCAGGGTCCAGCATGCGCCCAACCCCCTCCACCAGCGCCATATTTTTTTGCAGCAAAATGAGTTCGGGCCGGGCGGTCATATTGAAAATTTCTGTTACCTTGAGCAATTGCCCAAACACAGTTGCCATGGAAATGTCGCTGGCCTTGCGCCCGTGCATCGGCTCCCCGATCATGCGCAGGGCAAGCGCAAATTCAGCCACCGATTGATCGGCAGGCACATAGCCGATATCAAAATGCAATTGCGCCACGCGCATATAGTTTCGGGTAATGAAACCATAAAGAATTTCCGCCAGAAAGCGTTGCTCGCGCTTGTTGATCCGGCCCATAATGCCAAAATCGACGGCTTGAATGGATCCGTTTTTCGGGTTGATGAACAGGTTTCCCGGGTGCATGTCCGCATGGAAAAATCCATCCCTGATGGCGTGGCGCAGAAAATTCTGCATCAGGTTGGTGCTGACCAGCTTGCGATCAATCCCTGCTTTTTCAAGTTCTTTTGTTTTGCGGACCGGTATCCCCTCCATCCATGTTGTGGTCAGCACCCGCTGGGCGGTATATTCCCACTGGATATCAGGGATATCAAAGCCGGTATCCTCTTTTGTGTTTTCACCAAATTCAGAAATGGCTGCCGCTTCAAAACGCAAATCCAGTTCAAGCCGGGCGGAATGGTCCAGCACTTCCACCACCCCGACAGGGCGCAGGCGACGGATGGGAGGCACCAGTTTTTCCACCAGATGCGCCCCGGCATAAAAACTCTCAATATCAGCTCTGAACCGCTCTTCAATGCCGGGGCGCAAAAGTTTCACCGCGATTGTCCGGGTGGTGCCCTCGGCATTTTTGAGCCTGCATTTATGCACCTGGGCAATCGAAGCGGCGGCGATGGGCGGCCCCAGTTCCAAAATGTCCCCGGCCCGCTCCCCCAGTTCTTTCTTCAGAATTTCAGAAACAAGGCTTTGCTCAAACGGCTCCATGGCATCCTGCAAAACTGACAGGTCGCCGGCAATTTCAGGCCCCACAATATCGGGGCGGGTCGCAAGGGTCTGGCCAAATTTGACATAGGTTGGCCCCAGCCGGTTAAGCGCTTTGCTCAAACGTTCCACGCGGCCGGTTTTGCGCACCGAAGGGCGCTCCAGAAGGCGCAGAACCCAAAGGGCAAATTTTGCATTGCCCGGCATCCCCTCGCTGTTTATCAGCGAAAACGCCCCCTCCCGCGAAAGCACAAATCCGCCACGAACCAATCGCCAATATGCGCCGATGCCCATTATCTGGAATTTCCTAAATCTTGTAGCCGGAATGAATGGCGGCAATATTGCCCGAAAGAGGCGTATGGGTCACGCGGGAAAACCCCGCTTCGCTAATCATATCACTGAACTTTTGCGGTGAGGGAAATTGGCGAATGCTTTCCACCAGATATGTATAGGGGTCCCCGTCCCCTGTCACCACTTTGCCGATTTGTGGAATGACCTTGTCTGAAAAAACATCATAGAGCGCCCCCAGCCCCGGCACATCCGGCTTGGAAAATTCCAGACACAAAAACCGCCCGCCTCTTTTCAGAACTCGAAAAACTTCCCCCAGAGCCTTGTCAATTTGGGGGACATTGCGAATACCAAAAGAGATTGTATAGGCATTAAAACTGTTATCTTCAAACGGCAGTTCCTCGGCATTGGCGCAAACAAAACTTGTTTTGCCTGAAAACCGCCAGTGTTTTTCCCGCGCAATGCCCTCGTTCAGCATATCCTGATTGATGTCTGAAATTACCACCTGCGCAAACCCGTGAGAGGCGTTGACAATGCGCTCGCCAATATCTCCGCTTCCCCCCGCCATATCCAGCACCCGATAGGGGCGGCTGCCCGAACGGGGCGGGTTGAGTTTTGCCACCATTGCGTCTTTCCACAGGCGGTGTATGCCCCCGCTCATCAGGTCATTCATCAGGTCATAGCGGCTGGCCACCCCGTGAAACACGTCGTTGACCATCTCCTGCTTGTCTTCCAGCGCAATTTGTCTGGAACCAAAGTGAGTTGTTTGTCCGGTATCGCCCATGATGAGTGTCTTTTCGAAAATTTTTTCAGCTAAACTATGTTAGCGTGAACCTTTTGCAAGTGATAGGTGTTTGCGCAAGGGTTTTTGATGTTGTGAAGGTTTTTATGGGGTTTGTCGTCTGGATGAAGAAAAATGCCTGAATTGCCAGAGGTTGAAATTGTCAGGCAGGGGCTTTCCCCTCTTGTCACCGGCGCGCGGATAAAAAACCTTGTTTTGCGCCGCCCTAACCTGCGTTTTGATTTTCCTGCCCGGTTTGCCGACAAGGTTAAGGATACCCGCATTGAAAATGTTGCGCGCCGGGCCAAATATCTGCTGTTTGAATTATCTTCGGGCCAGACCATATTGTCCCATTTGGGCATGACGGGGAATTATCGTTTTTTTGTCCCTGAAAAACCCGGTGCTTTTGAAAAGCACGATCATGTTGTTTTTGAGTTGAGCGATGCAAATATCCCTTCTGCGTTTCTTGTTTATTCAGACCCGCGCCGGTTTGGCTTTATGGATTTGATCGACGACCATCAAAACTGCAATTTTCTCAAAAATCTTGGTCCCGAACCCCTGAGCAATCATCTGACATCCAACTTGTTGCGCAAACGTTTTGCCAGTCGGCGCGGGCCGGTTAAGACCGTTCTGCTGGACCAGCACGTCATTGCCGGTCTTGGCAACATATATGTGTGTGAGGCCCTGTTTCGCGCTGGTATCAATCCTGCAACTCCGGCCAAAAATCTGAGCGCATCACCCGATGGTGCCACAGGGGAAAAGCTGGAGGCCCTGACCCGTTCAATCCGTGCGGTATTAAATGAGGCGCTGGAGGCGGGGGGCTCGACTCTGAAGGACTATCGTCAGGTGGAGGGGCAGTCGGGCTATTTTCAGCATCGTTTTGCGGTATATGACAGAGAGGGAGAACCCTGTCATAACCCGCATTGTAATGGACAGATAGAACGCGTCTTACATTCGGGCCGCTCGACATTTTATTGCCCGGCCTGCCAGACCTGAAACACCCATATCGGTTCAGATATGATTATTGGTTGACGCTTGCCCCCGCGCTGACTATAACCTGCGCCAACAGGCGGCCAAAAGCCGCCGCTTTCATTTGATATTTGACCTTTTATTTTGATATCGCATCCGGCGGTTAAAGAATTCAGGGTCGAGAAAAAACGCCCAAAGGCAGATATAAAATGGCAAATACATCTTCGGCAAAAAAAGCCGTTCGTAAAATCGCTGCACGCACCGAAGTCAACAAATCGCGCCGCTCCCGTATGCGCACCTATTTGCGCAAGGTTGAAGAAGCAATCGAGTCCGGCAAGCAGGAAGAGGCGTTTGCCGCCCTTCGCGCAGCAGAACCTGAAATCCAGCGGGCCGCAGGTCGCGGTATTTTGCACCGCAACACCGCATCTCGCAAAGTTTCCCGCTTGAGCCGCCGCGTCAAGGCGATGTCTGCTTAAAAGCATTTCAAAACAGATTGTGCCGGCACATTCTAGGACATTTGGCATTTGTTTTATTTGACCGGCATTTGAAATTTTTACGGCCTGCCCATAACGGAGCAGGCCTTTTTATTTCCGGTGTCTGCCTGTTTGATGCTCCGTTTGTTTTTGATGGATCAACCAATGATCTGCGGATCGATCCAGATCACACGAATGTGTGAAATCTGGCTGCATAACGGCGGCGTGCCCCAACAGGTTCAGGGCTGCAAATGCGGCATGAATTGATCGCAAAAAGATTCTTTTAAAATTTATTTCAAATGCGAAATGAG
>WFOP01000303.1 GCA_015487985.1 Hyphomicrobiales bacterium | reverse complement strand
GGTCAGGGCCTCAACGATTACGGCAACCCCCCCCGGCCCGTATCCTTCATAGCGGATATCTTCATAGGCTTCCCCATCCGTGGCACTGGCCTTGTTGATGGCGCGCTGGATATTATCCTTGGGCATGGATTGGGAACGCGCGTTGGTTACCGCCAGCCTGAGACGCGGGTTCATATCCGGGTCAGGCATGCCCATTTTCGCCGCAACCGTAATCTCCTTGCTCAGCTTGGAAAACAGTTTGGAACGCACT
Source organism: Hyphomicrobiales bacterium (assembly GCA_015487985.1). Classification (GTDB taxonomy): domain Bacteria; phylum Pseudomonadota; class Alphaproteobacteria; order Rhizobiales; family Devosiaceae; genus DROE01. The sequence continues at coordinate 15,117 of WFOP01000303.1, read as the reverse complement.
GCATCCTGACGTCCCTTGCGGTGCATGATATTCTTGAACTGGGAATGGCCGGCCATTTGAAGTGTCCTTGAAATGTTAGGTTTCGTATCAGCGCGTTTATAAGAGAGGAATTGTTTATGGTCAAAACCCTTATGCGTTTTTCTAAAGGCTGCTAAAGCGCATTTCTTTGCCCTGAGCTGACCTCAACCACAATTCAAGATGCGCACAGGTTTCAAAAACAGGGCAATCAAACCCCATGGCGATATCAGACAGGCGCCGCCCGCCAATCCCGATGATATCAATATTCTGATGGCCCATTTTTTCCACCGGATGTGGCCCCGGCGCCCATTCGATCAGATAGGGCAACGCGCCGCTATCCACCAGCCCCCCATTCTCATGCAGGCTGAATTGCCAGACCAGATCATTGCGCGAAACCTCCACCGGCGGCCCCGGATCTTCAGGGAACAGCTTTCGTGCCGCCCCAAAGTCGCTGGTATTGACCACAAGCGTCAAAAGCTGAAATCCGTTTTGAAGGCGGGATTGCACCTTGGGGTCATCCAAGCCAAACCAGCGTTTGCGCTTTGGTTTGGGCGCCCCCGGATCAATTGCTATCAACTCAAGATAAACCGGAGCTTTTTGTGTCTCCAGCCGCCACAAGGCGTTATGTGTGCCAAACAATGCATGCTTTGCCCGCACCTGAGGTTTTGCGCCTAAAATTTGGCTCAATGCCTCAATGTCTGCTTCAAGGTCCGCAGAACCAAGAGCAAAATGATCCAGTTTCAACAAAGACATAATCTATAAATTCCCGCTTGGCTTCGTGCCTGTTGCCTGTCACATTAGATTACAGGCTAAAAAAAGGGGCAAATAAATATGACCCAGAAGCTGAACCTCCCCCCACGCCCCCTGAATGGCGGCTGCCAGTGCAGGCAGGTTCGCTTTCTGCTCAACGCACCCCCGGTTCTGTTCTATATCTGTCATTGCCGCTCATGTCAGAAACAATCCGCATCAGCCTTTGGCCAGTCCCTAAGGGTCAACCGCGCCGCCTTATCCGTTTCAGGAAAACTCAAGGCCGTTGAAAAAACCGCCGATTCGGGGAACACAATGAAATATGAATTCTGCCCTGATTGCGGCACACGGCTGTTTCATTCCCGCTCAGCCTACAAGGATACGCTCAACATCAAAGCCGGCTGCCTTGATGACACAGGCTGGCTGGTGCCGGCAGCCCATATCTGGACAAAATCAAAACAAAACTGGGTGCAAATTCCCCATGACGCCCTGACGTACGAAACGCAGCCTGAAAACTATGAGGCGATTGCAGCCCGCTGGCAGGAGATGACGGGAAACATATCTTAACAATTTGCGTCATTGCAAGGAGGCACAACCGACGCAGCAATCCAGACTTAATGCATGGTTATCAACAGTTCTGAATTGCTTCGTCACCCAGGTCCTTGCAATGACAAAAAACCTAAAACACCGGCAAAGCCTGACTTAAACTCCCCCCGACCCGCAACGGCTCAATTGAACTGCACAGCCCGGTTTTGGGATCGGTTTCAATGACCACGCCACATAAAGTCGCCTCCCCGGCAGCAGGGGTAAACCGCCCGGTCACCAGCCCGGTCGTAAACCTGTTCAGCGGTTCTTCTATTTCCATGCCGATAACCGAATTGTAATCGCCGCACATGCCCGCATCGCTCATCAGCCCGGTACCGCCATTCAAAATGCGCTGATCTGACGTGGGGATATGGGTATGGGTGCCAACCACAAGCGAGGCCCGCCCGTCAACAAAATGCCCCATGGCCTGAATTTCAGATGTGGCCTCCACATGAAAATCCACAATGATGGCATCGGCCACTTCACCCAACGGACAATCGGCAATGGCCTTTTCAACAGCGCCAAACGGATCCTCCACCGGGTTCATAAACACCCGCCCCAGCGCATTGATCACCAGAACCTGATGCCCGTTTCGCCCGGTAATCAGAGTCGCCCCGCGCCCCGGCGTGCCATCCATAAAATTGATCGGGCGCACCAAAGAGGGTTCGCGTTCAATAAAAGATAAAGTTTCGCGCTGGTCAAACGCATGATCCCCCAGCGTCACAACATCGGCACCCGCTTCAACAATGGCCTTGAAATGCCCCTCGATCAGCCCGCGCCCGTGGGATGCATTTTCTCCATTGACCACAACGAAATCAAAAGAAAAATCTTCGATCAACTCGGGCAGGCGCTCAATAATGGCCTCCCGCCCGGCTTTGCCCATTACATCCCCAAGAAACAACAGTTTCACCGCTTCGGTCCCTTTTGATTGAACCGACGCATGCCAGTCTCAGTAATTATCATATCAAGGCCCATATCATGGGCGCTCACCGGAACAAAATCCAGCTCCTGGGCATCAAAGGCCAAACCAGCCAGTGTGGGCACCACCTTCATGCCAGCAATCGTGCGATCATAATAGCCGCCCCCATAACCAAGCCGCGCGCCGGTTTTGTCGAACGCCAGCAACGGTAACGCGATAATATCGGGCGTGGCAATCGGTGAACACATATCGGGTTCTTTCGTACCATATGGCGCTGAAACCAGTTTTTCTTCACCTGTAAAAAGGCGAAAAACCAGAGGCTTGTCACACGCGACAATTGTGGGGAGCGCCACCTGCACACCCCGTTCCCTCAGGGAAAGAATCAAACCCCGACAATCAACCTCATCTCCAATGGGCCAATATAGCGCGATTGTGCCTGAAGGATCAGGCAGCACATGTGACAAAAAGTTTTGCGCAATCTGCCGCGAATATTTGGCACGGTTATCAATGCCGAGTTTTGCCCGCCCCGACTTCGCCCGTTTGCGAAGTCTGGCCTTGTCTTTGTCAATTGGCGATATGTCTGAAACGTTCAATGAATTCTAACCAGCCGGTAATATTAAGCGCCACCACGGCCGTGGGACAACTTGTGATCCTTGGGAACCTACTTAAGTAGGTGGGCGCCGTATATCCAAGCCCACGAGCGAGGTCAGGGACAGCTCCCTAAAGAATCGTAAGGCCCCGGAAAATAAGCATCCTCACGCACCGGGCAGCAAAACTGATATAGGCACATTTGCCTTTCCGCGCAAAACATATCTGAAATTTATAAATTCCAATAAGCCGGCATACCCCTCTTATTCGGGGAAAATTTACAACATGGATTTTCAGGGCTATTTCCCGGTAGCCGTTTCATCAATCACCGTGGTTACGGCTTCAATTTTTCTCGCGGTTTCAAACATGGTTTTGGCAAACGAGGCCTTCAAAGCCTCCGATTGAGCAATGGCTTCCTGCCGGCTGGCATGAACCCCGGTAATTTCCCCCTCAAGCCGGGCAATTTTTTTCTCCGCCTCCACCAGTTCATCCAACACCGCAATACCCGCCATAACCGTTAACCGGTTATCACCGATTTCCCCGAATGAGCCTTTGAACTGTTCCACATGGGCATTAAACCGCAAAGCCAAAGCCGTCAGATGCGCTTCCTGATCGTCTTCGCAGGCCATGCGAAATTTGCGCCCGTTAATTTCAACGCTGACTTCGCCCATTACGAATTCCCTTTTTCATCAAGAACGGAATTTACCTCTTCCATGGCATTGACCAGCCTTTTTGAGACTTCCGAGGCCCCTTTATCCAGCTTGTTGGCCTTTTGGGTTACCCGCCCCAGCTCATTGGCCAGAGCCGCCCTGTCCCGCTCAAGTTTTGCAACATCCGTTTCAATCCGCGAAATTGATCTGACACGACCGTTCAGCGAACGCAGGCCCGCATCCAGTTTCCCCAAGGCCTCCTCAACCCGCTTTGCAGCCAGTTCATATTCCTGATCCTGTAAATCTACTGACATTTGCCGCTCGCCTTTGTCTTAAATCAAGGAGAAACTGATTCTCTAATCACTATATTTTCTCGAATCTGTCCACCATTGCAACCAGTCAATCTTGGCGGCAATGAGGTTGTCATATTTTCTGCAGAATCCGGGACGACGAATTGACAGGTTTTGGTGACACCGTTAAGGGTCTGTCACAAGCTCTAAACAGATGAAAAATGGCAAATTCCACGCCACAACCGGCTAGAATGCAAATCACCAGATTGCCGCAAATTTTGGCAGACCAGTTAAACAGACGAAGTTGGCAGGCCAGATAAACCGCCTCGAATATATAGTAAATTGCCTCAATTATAGAAGCGAAAATAACATGACCAATTCAGCAAAACATACCGCAATGGCCAACGCCATTCGTATTCTTTCCCTTGATAGTGTTGAACGCGCAAAAAGCGGGCATCTGGGTTTGCCCCTGGGGGCCGCAGACATAGCGACCGTGCTGTTTTCAAAATTCCTCAAATTTGACCCCAAAGCACCCAATTGGCCCGACCGTGACCGCTTTGTTCTTTCCGCCGGGCATGGCTCGATGCTGCTTTATGCCGCGCTTCACCTGTTGGGATATGAAGAAGCCAGCCTTGAAGAATTGAAAAACTTCCGCCAACTGGGGGCAAAAACCGCCGGTCATCCCGAATATGGCCATCTTGCAGGGGTGGAGACCACGACGGGTCCGTTGGGTCAGGGCATTGCCAACGCCGTTGGCATGGCCGTTGCTGAAGCTAAGCTCAGCGCTGAATTTGGCAAACAACTGGTGGATCACTTCACCTATGCCCTGATCGGCGACGGCTGCCTGATGGAGGGGATTTCCCATGAGGCGGCCTCCCTTGCCGGTCACCTCAGACTCAATAAGCTCATTGTGCTGTGGGATGACAATGACATCACCATCGACGGCCATGTAACACTGGTGGACAGCACCGACCAGATCGCCCGCTTCAATGCCTATGGCTGGCACACCATCTCCATCGACGGCCATGACGCCAAGGCCATCGCTGAGGCAATCAGGGAAGCAAAAGCCAGCGACAAGCCAAGCTTTATCGCCTGTAAAACCACCGCTGGTTTTGGCGCTCCACACAAGGCGGGCAAACCTGCAGCCCATGGCGGCCCCTATGGAAGTGATGAGGCACAGGCCGTACGCAAAAGTCTGGGCTGGACAAACGAACCCTATGACATCCCCGAAGAAATCATGGATGACTGGCGTCTGGCGGGCCTTCGCTCCACCAAAAAGCGGGTGGATTGGGAAAGCAAGCGCGACGCCAGAGACACCGAAGAAACCCGCGAGTTCAACCGGCGCATGGCAGCAGAACTGCCCAATAACCTGGATCAGGTATTTGAAGACCTCAAACAAAATCTGGCTGAAGACCCCCCCAAAGTGGCCACCCGAAAGGCCTCACAAATCGTTCTTGAGGCCATCAACCCCCATCTGCCCGAAACCATGGGCGGGTCCGCTGATTTGCAGGGGTCTAACCTGACAAAAACCACCGACATGCAGGATTTCCTCGCACAGGACCATGCGGGCCGTTTTGTCAATTACGGCGTGCGCGAACACGCCATGGCCGCAATGATGAATGGCATGGCCCTGCACGGGGGCATCCTGCCTTATTCCGGTGGATTCTTTATCTTTTCGGACTATTGCCGCCCCTCCATCAGGCTTGCCGCTTTAATGCAAATCCGTGTTGTTCATGTCATGACCCACGATTCTATCGGGGTTGGAGAAGATGGTCCCACCCACCAGCCGGTGGAACATTTGGCTTCATTCCGCGCCATGCCCAACATAAATGTTTTCCGCCCCGCCGACGCAAGCGAAACCGCCGAATGCTGGCAACTGGCTTTGCAAAACAAAACTACCCCCTCGATTCTTTCTCTCACCCGTCAGGGCACCAGCCCGTTGCGCACCGAGTTTGAAAAAGAAAACCTGTGCGCACGCGGTGCCTATTGCATATTTGGAGAAGATGAGGCGGATGCCGTTATATTCGCTTCGGGTTCGGAAGTGGCACTGGCACTTGAGGCGGCAAAAAATTTGCAGGGCGAAGATATTTCAGCCCGTGTGATTTCGGTGCCATGTCTTGATCTGTTTTCTCAACAGGATGATGAATATCGCAACCGCATTATCGGCACGCCAAAAGCCCGCGTTGCGGTTGAAGCGGGAGTGCAAATGCCCTGGGATCACCTGCTGGGCGACACCGGAAAATTTGTTGGCATGGATAGTTTCGGGGCCAGCGCGCCGGCCGCCGATCTGTATGCCCACTTTGGAATCACCGCCGAAGCCATTGTGGCATCGGTAAAAAGTCAGCTTTAACCGGCCGCCAAAGGCCAAAACGAACATTTTATTCCAGAACAAACATTACTATTCAAGGAGAATACCCATGACAATTCGTGTTGCAATCAACGGCTTTGGCCGTATCGGACGCAATATCCTTCGGGCCGTCATTGAATCTGAAAACAAACAAATTCAGGTGGTTGCAATCAACGATTTGGGCTCGGTTGAAACCAATGCGCATCTGATGCGTTATGACAGCGTGCATGGGAAATTTGGCGGTCAGGTCAAAGTTGATGGCGACACGATTGATGTGGGACAGGGTCCGATAAAAGTCACCGCCATTCGTGACCCCAAAGACCTGCCATGGGGTGAACTGGATATCGACGTTGCCATGGAATGTACCGGAATTTTCAATTCCCGTGACAAAGCTCAGTGGCATCTTGATGCCGGTGCCAAGCGGGTTCTGATTTCCGCCCCCGGCGACAATGCGGATATTACCGTGGTTTACGGGGTCAATCACACCGATATTACAGCCGATCATAAAATTGTCTCCAACGGCTCCTGCACCACCAACTGCCTTGCCCCGCTGGCCAAAATTCTCAATGATACCGTGGGCATCGAAAAGGGCTTCATGACCACGATTCATGCCTATACAGGGGATCAGCCAACCCTTGATCGTATGCACAAGGACCTTTATCGCGCCCGCGCCGCCGCCATGAGCATGATCCCCACCTCCACCGGCGCCGCCCGCGCTCTTGGTCTGGTATTGCCTGAACTTGAAGGCATTCTGGATGGGGCGTCCGTGCGCGTACCAACCCCCAATGTTTCAGTGGTGGATCTGGTATTTGTTGCCAAAAACAACACCACTGTTGAAGAAATCAACGCGATTGCCAAAGCCGCCTCTGACAGCGGCCCCCTGGCATCCGTTTTTGATTATGATGACGAAGCCAAGGTATCCATCGACTTCAATCACGACCCCCACTCTTCAAACTATGCCGCCGAGCAGACCAAGGTTATTGGGGGCAACCTTGTGCATGTGATGAGCTGGTACGATAATGAATGGGGTTTCTCCAACCGGATGCTGGACACCGCTCAGGTAATCGCCAAAACAATCTAAACCGGAAAGGCACGATATGAACACGTTCAAAACCCTTGATGATTTGTCCATGGCGGACAAACTTGTGCTTGTACGTGTTGACCTGAATGTGCCGGTGGCTGATGCAAAAGTCACCGACACATTGCGCATCGAGCGCATTGTGCCCACCATTCGCGACATTACCAAATATGGAGGCAAAGCTATTCTGCTCTCCCATTTTGGTCGCCCCGGTGGCAAAATTGTGCCCGAACTCTCCCTTGAAATCGTAACTGACGACGTGGCGCGCATCTGCAATCGCGACGTGGTGTTTGTCGATACGAACTGGCAGGATATGAACAAGGCCAGACAGGCCATTGAACAGGCCCCCCCCGGATCAATAATTTTGATGCAGAACACCCGGTTTCACCCCGGAGAAACCACCAATGACCCTGAACTGGCCGCCAGAATGGCCTCCCTTGGGGACTTTTTTGTCAATGACGCTTTTTCAGCCGCCCACCGCGCCCACGCTTCAACCGAAGGGCTGGCGCACCTGTTGCCCAGCGCCGCCGGTCGCGCCATGGAAAAAGAACTCGCCGCACTGACTAGGGGCCTTGGCAATCCCAAACGCCCCGTTATCGCCCTTGTCGGGGGTGCCAAAGTTTCCACTAAAATCGATCTGCTGGAAAACCTGTTGTCCAAAGTGGACGCACTGGTGATTGGCGGGGCCATGGCAAACACCTTTCTTCACGCCGCCGGACTGAGTATTGGCAACTCCCTGTGTGAAAAAGACCTCCACGAAGTCGCCATTCGCATAATGGACCGCGCCACAGAAGAACAATGTTCCATCATTTTGCCCGTGGACGCCGTCGTTGCCTTCAAATTCGAAGCAAACGCAAAACATATGCTTTACGGGGTCGACGCCATCGCTGAAACCGGCATGATTTTAGATATCGGCCCCTCTTCGATTGAACGCATCAAGGGCGCCATTGACGATGCCAACACCATCATCTGGAACGGTCCCCTTGGGGCTTTTGAAATAGAACCTTTTGACAGGGGAACGCTTGAGGTGGCCCAATATGTGGCGACACGAACCAAACGTGGCCAGTTGATTTCCATTGCCGGGGGGGGCGATACCGTGGCCGCACTGTCCCATGCCGGGGTCAAAGACCGATTCACCTATGTTTCAACAGCGGGGGGGGCTTTTCTTGAGTGGATGGAAGGCAAAACATTGCCCGGCATCGCCGCGCTGCAACAATAATCTTTTTTCATACAAGTAACAGAATCCCAAGGGCGATACCCTCAAGCCAATCGCAAAACATCGCCATATTCTGAAAAATTGTCCTCTCCCTTTTATGGACAAATTTTACCGCCATTTCAGCAGTTAATTGCAAACACGCCACCGCCGAACTATTTATGCGGCAAAACACTTTTATTCAGGAACACCAGACGTGCAGATAATACTGACAACACCGGCCAATCCAGACCTGCATTCTTTTTCCAGAGAGCTGCAATCCACCCTTGAAACAGGGCTGGTCTCGGTGTTGCTGATAAAAAAGGCACAACTGGATTTGCCCGATTACAAAGAACTGGTTGAGCAGGTCCGCCCCATCGCCCAGACCTATGACTGCGCGGTGCTTTTGGACAATGAACCCAAGCTGGTACATGCCCTGAATGCAGACGGCGTGCAGATTTCCACCAGCCATGCCGATGTGCTTGAAGCACTAAATTTACTCAAACCCGAATATATCGTTGGCGCGGCAAACATCAATTCCCGGCATCAGGCCATGTTGTGTGGTGAAGCGGGCGTGGACTATCTTGCATTTGGCGACTTTACCAACAGCCCCGATGAAGATGCGATGGCCCTGTCAAAATGGTGGGCGGAATTGTTTGAGGTGCCCTGTGCTGTCTTTGACCCGACGACAAAAACAAACCGGATAGAATTTGGTGCCTGGGAATTTCAAGGGCTGGGTGAGAACCTGTGGAATGGTGCAACGCCGGCAGCCAAGGCCCTTAAAAGCCTGAGCGCCAGACAGCAAAAGAACTAAAATGAAACACACCACCCCATATTTGGCCAGATTGATCGGGCTGATGATGTTCCTCATCCCAACCACCTTGTACCCGGCCATGGCGCAACAAAATACCGACACCACGGCAATTGATATTTCCGAAGAAATCTTTGGGCCTCAAAGACCGGTTGATTTAGCCTATGGCGCCTTTCAGCGCGGCTATTATATCACCGCCCTGAGTCTGGCCCTTGAGCGGGCGGAAAAAAATGATGCCGCCGCCCAAACCCTCATTGCAACGATTTATGCCAACGGTCTTGGCGTGGCCCAAAACATGGCACTGGCCGCCAGCTGGTATGATATCGCCAGCAAAAACGGCGACGCCAGCGCCACCTTTGAGCTTGCTCTGTTATACCAGAATGGGGTGGGGCTGCCCAAAAACCGTCAATTGGCCGCAGAGATGTTCAAAAAGGCCGCCGATCAGGGCCACCGCGAAGCCATTTACAATCTGGCCCTGCTCCATGTTGAGGGCATATATGCCGAACCCAATATTGTTCTGGCGCTTGAACTGATGGAAAAAGCCGCCGAGGCCGGACTTTCAGAAGCCCAGTATGATTATGGCATTATGCTCATTCAGGGGGTGGGCACCGCACCCGACCCGAGCCGGGGTGCACAATATATCGGGCTTGCCGCACAATCAGGGCTGCTTGATGCACAGGTGGAATATGCAACACTGCTCTATCTTGGCAAAGTCATTGAACGGGACCGGGAACAGGCTTTTTTATGGTATGAACTGGCAGCAAACGGGGGCAGTGCCGTCGCACAAAACCGACTGGCCAAATTGTTGGCGGTCGGCGAGGGGACAAACCTTGACCTGCAAACAGCGGCCATGTGGCGCGCTCTGGCCCAGCGTCAGGGACTGAACGACCCCCAGCTTGATAGCCTGTTGGTATCAATTGCCCCTGAGGATTTGGCCATGGCCCAAAAACGCGCCCGTTACTGGCCGGCAGACCCCCCCGTTGAAACACCCGGCATATCGAATCTGCCCCAGCGCATTCTTCCCGATGCCCCCGATACCAGCCTGCCCACAAACATGGATGAGCAAACCGGCAGTTTTCAGTCAGACCTGCCCGAAACACCCGCACACCCGGCAGCGGAATAGGCCAATGAAGCCATGAATTGGGGTTGCCACTTGCCAGCGCGGGCAATCTGAGGCACAACGCCAAAAATCCATTCCATCTGCCCCAACTTACACCCTGACAGGAACTTTCGCTCTTATGAAAATCAACGGTAACGAAATTCGCCCCGGCAATGTCATCATGCACAAGAATGAATTGTGGGTGGCTGTAAAAGTAAACCATGTCAAACCGGGAAAAGGTGGCGCATTTGCCCAGGTTGAACTCAAAGGCATTGTTTCCAATACAAAACTGAACGAACGTTTTCGTTCCGCTGAAACCGTCGATAAAATCCGACTGGAGCAAAAGGAATATCAATTTCTTTATGCCCAGGATGACATGCTGGTTTTCATGGACAATGAATCCTATGAACAACTTGAACTCATGTCAGAATTTGTCGGCGATCGTGCCCAGTTCCTGCAAGATGGCATGATGGTCAAGGTTGAAAGCCATGAAGGCACCCCCCTTGGCGTTGAACTCCCCCAGTTTGTGACACTGGAGGTCAAGGAAACCGAACCGGTTGTTAAAGGACAGACTGCTGCAAATTCGTTCAAACCGGCAGTTCTTGAAAACGGGATCAAGGTTATGGTTCCCCCCTTTATATCCGAAGGAGAAAAAATCATCGTCGATACCGGCGAAATCACCTACTTCAAGCGCGCCGAATAAGTCGAAAAATCTAAGGACAGAACCATGGCTGCCTCAACACTGCTAAATATTATGATCCGGGCTGCTCAAAAGGCAGGCCGCGCCCTCACCCGTGATTTTGGCGAAGTGGAAAACCTGCAGGTATCCAGAAAAGGCCCGGCGGATTTCGTTTCAAACGCCGACCTGAATGCCGAAGAAATCATCCGCGATGAACTCCTAAAGGCCCGCCCCACCTATTCATTTCTATTGGAAGAAGGCGGCGAGATCAAAGGCGAAGACGGACAACATCGCTGGATCGTTGATCCCCTGGATGGCACGACAAATTTTCTGCATGGCATTCCCCTTTTTGCGTCCTGCATTGCGCTGGAAAGAAACGGGGACATTATTGCCTCGGTCATCTACAATCCCATTATGGAAGAAACTTTCACCGCCGAGCGCGGTGGCGGTGCCTGGCTTGACGGGCGCAAACGCTTGCGGGTCGCAGCACGACGCAGAATCTCTGATTGCCTTGCAGTAACGGGCATCAACTCAAAAAGCGCCACGGCCAACGCCAGGGAAATCAGGCAACTGGCCCATATCACCCCCAGCGTTGCCGGCATTCGCCGCTCCGGCTCCGCATGTCTGGATCTGGCCTGGCTCGCCGCCGGGCGTTACGATATTTATTGGGAAGCAAATCTCTCCCCCTGGGACATCGCACCGGGCCTGCTCATGGTGCGCGAAGCAGGTGGTTTTGTCACCGATTTTTCCGGGGCAGACAAATCAATTCAAACCGGAGAAGTGGCCGCCGGAAACGAACCCATGCACGCAGCATTGCTGAAATCTCTTAAAACCATTGGCTAGCACGCCTTGAATATGGGCGAGAACGCCTTGAAATTGCACATTTTCATTGTCATGGAACCCTTGTCTGAATAGGCTGGTAAAAACAAATCACCATTAGGTTCGAACAAGGCCATGACCGAACGCTACGATCCATATCTAATTGCGTCCCCCAACGTGTATCTGGTCAAGATGATTATTTTCTTGATTCTGGTGGTTATGCTGGGGGGAATTCTTGCCCCCCAATTGGCCAGCGCCTTTTGGGCCAATCCGTTTATCAACGGGTTGATCCTGTTTGTTCTGGTCATTGGTGTTCTGCTCAGCTTTCGCCAGGTCACCCGGCTTGTGCCTGAAATCCGCTGGGTAAACTCCCTTCAGGAAGGCACCAATATCGAGGCCAACGCACAGCCTGAACTGCTGGCGCCGGTCGCTTTCATCCTGCGCGACAAACTGGGGGAAACAATTATTACCCCCGCCTCCCTGCGCTCCATTCTGGATTCCGTGGGTCTTCGCCTTGATGAGGCGCGCGAAACGGCCCGTTACCTGACCGGCCTTTTGGTCTTTCTGGGTCTGCTGGGCACCTTTTATGGTCTGCTGCAGACTGTTAATTCCGTTTCCGGTGTCATACAAACCCTTGATGTTGCAACCGGGGATTCGGGGACGCTTTTCTCCAACCTTACCGATGGCCTTGAAGCGCCCCTGAGTGGTATGGGCACTGCTTTTTCTTCATCGCTGTTCGGGCTTTCGGGCTCGTTGATCCTCGGGTTTTTGGACCTTCAGACCGGCCAGGCACAAAACGCGTTTTCCAATGAGTTGGAAGACTGGATGTCCTCCATGACTGAACTGGACCACCCCGTCACCCAGATGCAGGCCAGTGGACTGGGTGTATCGGGCGAAGAAATGCAAATAGCGCTGGAACAGCTGGGGGACAAAATGCAAAATGCCGACAGTTCCCAAAATGCCATTCGAGCCATGGCGGAACTGGCCCACGGCATTGACGGGCTGGTTAAACATATTCGCGCCGAGCAACAGGACCTGCGCCACCACATCGTGGAGCAGGGGGAAACCAATAAAAAGCTGCGCGATCTGATCAGCGCGGTGCTCCGGGAGGGTGAGGATGATTCAAAACCCGGTAAATAGCAATATTCCGGCCCCTTTCAAATCTCCCCCAGCGAGCACTTAAGCCATGCGCGCCTCCCCTTCATCCCGCAGGAAGCAAGTGAATTTCTGGCCCGGCTTTGTCGATGCCATGTCCTCTTTGCTGCTGGTTATTATTTTCCTGCTCTCGTTATTTATGTTGGCTCAGTTTTTTCTGGCTCAGGAAATTTTAGGCAAAGACAGCGCCCTCACCCGCCTCAATTCCCAAATTGCCGAACTCACAGACCTGCTGCAACTCGAGCAGGGAAACGCCGATGATCTGCAATCAACTATCGAATCGCTATCGGCAACCCTGTCCAGCGCACAATCCGAACGCGACAGCCTTGCCAGCCAGATGGCTGGTATCGGGGCAGGCCTTGCTGAACGCGACAGCCAGCTTGCAGCCCTCAATCAGGAACTTCTTGCAGAGCAGGAAATCTCTGAGGAGGCCAATGCTCAATTATTGTTGCTCAACCAGCAGCTTGCGGCCCTGCGCACACAAATCGGGGCACTGGAACAGGCGTTGGAAGCCTCTGAAGCCAAAGATATCGAATCGCGAACAAAAATCACCGATCTTGGACGGCGCCTCAATCTGGCACTGGCCCAGCGTGTGCAGGACCTCTCCAGATATCGTTCTGACTTTTTTGGCCGGTTGCGTGAAATTCTGGCTGACCGCGCCGATGTTACCATTGTGGGGGATCGATTCGTATTCCAGTCCGAAGTGTTGTTTTCCGCCGGGCAGGCCAGCATTTCCCCGCAGGGCAGAGACGAAATTATAAAACTCGCTGATGCGATTTTACAGCTGGAAACAGAAATTCCGCCGGAAATAAACTGGGTGTTGCGCATCGACGGACACACCGACCGCCGCCCCATTTCCACGGTTCAATTCCCCTCCAACTGGGAATTGTCCGCCGCGCGCGCCATTTCCGTTGCCCAATTACTCATTGAACGCGGAGTGTCCCCCCACCGTCTGGTGGCTGCCGGATTTGGCGAATTCTCCCCCATCGACCCCGAGGATAATGAAGAAGCCTATCGCCGCAACCGGCGCATTGAGTTCAAGCTGACAGAATAAAACATGTTGAGTGAATAGGATTGAACACAACATGCCCTTAGACTAAATGCCGGCCTGGAACTGCAGGCGGGCAAGCTCTGCATAGCGCCCCCCCTCCCCGATCAGTTCCTCATGGGTGCCCGAACTGATCAGCTTTCCCCCATCCACAACCAAAATCCGGTCTGCATCGCGAATAGTGGCAAGACGGTGGGCAATTACCAGCGTGGTGCGCCCCTGCATAAGCCGCTCCAGCGCCTGTTGCACCAGCAGTTCACTTTGCGCATCAAGCGAACTGGTCGCCTCATCCAGCAGCAATATGGGCGCATCTTTCAACAACGCCCTGGCAATTGCCAGTCGCTGCTTTTGCCCCCCCGAAAGCATGACCCCGCGCTCCCCGACAACAGAATTATAGCCATCGTTCAGCTTCATAACAAAATCATCCACCAAGGCAGCTTTGGCCGCCTCGACAACTTCTTCATCCGTCGCGTCAAATTTTCCAAATCGGATATTGTCCGCAATCGTTCCGGCAAAAATCGTGCTTTCCTGTTCAACATAGGCAAATCTCTGGCGCAGGTCAGCGGGTAACACTTTACGCAAATCCACCCCGTCCACCAAGATTTCTCCCGAAGTCACATCATAAAACCTTTGCAGCAAAGCAAAAAGCGTGGACTTACCCGACCCCGAAGGTCCCACAATGGCAACCGTTTCCCCCGGTGACACGGAAAAAGAAATATCTGAAAGAACCACCTCGTTTTTGCGGGTGGCATAGGTAAAACCAACATTGTTAAACGCCACGGTCCCCAATGGGGGAGCGGGCATGGCAACAGGATTTTTTGCCACCGGCATCAGTGATTCTGTTTGCAATATTTCAACCAGGCGTTCCGTCGCCCCCGCCACGGTTTGCAAAGAGCCGAAAATCTCGGACATATTTATAAGGGCTGAAGAAGCCATAATCGCATAAATCAAAAACTGGCCCAATTGTCCTGCGCTCACAGTTCCTTCAAAAACCGATTTTGCCCCCCACCAGATCAAAAGAATTACCGCCCCCATCCCCAGGAACGTAACGATGGCAATCAAAATCGAACGGGCCCGCAAGCGGGTAACTTC
>WFOP01000302.1 GCA_015487985.1 Hyphomicrobiales bacterium | reverse complement strand
GGATTCAACGGACCTGATCGAGTTTTCCGATGAAATCAACACATTTGTGATCGAAAATGGCTTTGACGAGCGGATTCTGGCGGACGTGAAGGTGAAGCCGCTGGAGGACAAGTATATAAATCTGGTTCATGCCGGCTCGCTTTATCACGACCGTTCCCCCACCGCTATTTTGCGTGCTCTGGACGTGGACAAACACCGGTTGCACCATATTGGCGGCGAGGCGGGAATTGACACTGATCTGCTTGATGCGCCGGTTTTGGTATTGCACGGACGCCAATCCTATAGCGACACGCTTGGCATTATTGGCGGCGCGGATTGCGGAATTGTTTTCCTTTCCGAAACCGCATTTGAAACCACCACCAAGATTTATGACTATCTGGCAATGGGCATCGACGTGCTCATTTGCACCCACGGGGAAATTCATGTGGGTGCCCTAAATCAGATTTTGCAGGGATGCGAGGGCATTCACTGGTGCAAAAATACTGAGCAGGATGTCACAAATTTCCTGAAAACCTATAAGCCCAACCGGGGCGGAAAAAAAGTGCCCAACAACCGTTTCAGCCGCCACCACAGCACCAAAGTTCTGATCGACAAGATTTATGAACTGATGGAAAATTAGCCATCCGTTTTAAGGGGCGTCATTCCCTTTCCTTCACACACTCAAAGAGCCGTTTTGTGCAGGGACAGGCGTGATTTTTTTAACGGCTGCTCATAAAATTGTGAATTTTTTCAACAATGAGTTCTGAGGCGTTGCCGGTGCCATAATCGGGGATGTCGGTTTTAGGCTGCACAAAATCCGGGCCTTTCCAGAGCCTGTTCCATCCTGCCTCGATGGTTTCCACCCATTCGGTTTCATCGCGCAAGGTCACACATGGCACGCTATGGAAAAATGCTTCCTTTTGCAGACCGCCTGAATCGGTAAATACGGTGCTGGCATCCCCAAGCAGCCGGTTCAGATCAAGATAGCCCACCGGGTCAATCAGCAACAGGTTTTTAGGAACCAGACCATCTCTGTTCATGGCTGCGCGCGTGCGCGGGTGAACGGGAAAAACAGTCGGCGAAATTTCACTTTCCTTCTCAAGATAGTCAATCATCTCCTTTAGGGTTTCAGGAGAATCCGTGTTTTCCGCCCGATGAAGAGTGCAAACATTATAGCCCCCCGGTGCCAGATTTAGCCTGTCCAGTATAGTTGAACTGGCCATTGCCCGTTCCCTGATATGCAGGGTTGCATCAAACATCACATCCCCCACCTGAAAGACCCCGGATGTGATTCCTTCGTTTGAAAGGTTTTCAATCGAGGTTCTGGTGGAACAAAAAAGCAGGTCACTCATATGATCGGCAACAATCCTGTTCAGTTCTTCAGGCATTTTTCTGTTAAACGAGCGCAATCCGGCTTCAACATGAGCCACCGGTATGTGCATTTTTGAGGCCGCCAACGCCCCCGCCAGAGTTGAGTTGGTATCCCCGTAAACCAGCAGCATGTCCGGTTGTTCTTTAATCAGAATTTGTTCGATTTTTTCAAGCATGCGCCCGGTCATTTCCCCGTGGCCGCCCCCGTGAATGTCCAGATTATAGCCGGGGGTGGGGATACCCAGCTCATCAAAAAATATTGAGGACATGTTTTCATCAAAATGCTGCCCTGTATGGATGAGCGTTTCTTCAAACTCCTTGCTTTTAGCAAACTGGCGACTTAAGGCCGCTGCTTTGACAAATTGAGGTCTGGCCCCCACAATCGTCGCAATTTTAATCGTCATTAAACTTCTCAATCTATAAAGGCGATTTGAAGAAAACGTGTTCTCGCCCTGTTTTACATATGGTGTACAATACTTGTTTTGTGCAAACCTGTCGCCTGAAATGGCATTGTCTTGCGCCCGAATCCTGGTTGCGCAGGGGGGCAAAAACCGTTAATCTCAATACGTTATTACTTGTTTTTTTCCTATCAAATTATGAGCGTAATTCATGAAAGTTCTTGTCACAGGATCCGCCGGGTTTATTGGATCCAATCTATCGGGCCGCTTGTTGGCCCAGGGTCACCAAGTGATTGGAATTGATGATCTTAACGACTATTACGACGTCAGCCTGAAAAAGGCGCGTCTGGCGCGCCTTACCTCCCAAAGCGAATTTTTGGACGTGCGGGCTGATATTTCGGACAATAAAACTATCATGGAGGTGTTTGCGGAGCACAAGCCCACCCATGTGGTAAATCTGGCAGCCCAGGCGGGTGTGCGCCATTCGCTCAAAGACCCGTGGTGCTATACGCAAAGCAACATCAACGGCTTTTTGAGTATTCTGGAGGCAGCGCGCGCCCATCCGGTGGAACATCTGGTTTTTGCCTCCTCCAGCTCTGTTTATGGGGCAAACAAAAACATGCCTTTTTCCACCCACAACAGCGCCGAACATCCGGTTTCACTTTATGCGGCAACAAAAAAGGCCAATGAAATGATGGCGCACAATTATGCGCATCTGTTTGGAATTCCCTCCAGTGGCCTGCGTTTTTTCACGGTGTACGGACCTTGGGGGCGCCCGGATATGGCCTTGTTTCTATTCGCAAAGGCAATTGTGGAACAGCGCCCGATTGATGTGTTCAATTATGGAAAGATGCAGCGGGATTTCACCTATGTGGATGACATTGTCGGGGGCATTCTTTCGCTGTTGCAAAAGCCCCCCCGAACCGATGAAACATGGAACCCGCAAAATCCGGACCCCTCAACGAGCGGTGTTGCGCCTTATCGAATCTTGAACATCGGCAATTCAAAGTCCGAACAGCTGATGCGCTATATTGAGGTTCTGGAAGAAAAACTGGGCCGCACGACGCAAAAGAACATGCTGCCGCTTCAGGAGGGGGATGTGCCCGCAACCTGGGCCGATGTCAGCGATTTGACCAGCCTCACCGGCTACAAGCCAAACACCCCCATTGAGGTCGGGATTTCAAATTTCGTCGACTGGTATGTGGATTTTTATGACATCAAGCTATAGTCGCAACCCTGCGATTTTCCCGGAACAAATCTGTGCATATGTGGCGGGCGGAAATACCCGCGCCATGTGCATACCTTGTATTTGATAAGCAACAACGCATGCGGCAAGGGAAAAACATCACAAAAACAACTGATTAGTGACTTTCCCTGAATCAGCATCCCAAGGCCGTATTCCCCTCAAAAACATTATCCCCGCCCGGTTTCCTTCAAGCACACTGTCAACAACAGTCAAATGTTGGCCTTTAGCTATGGAGCAGACCCATGAGTGATACCCCCAATCTCAATCTTCCCTACATCGTGGCCGCACAGGCGCAAAAACATATTACCCACAACGAGGCTATCCTTGCGCTGGACACGCTGGTGCAGCTTGGTGTGCAGAACAAAAACCTGACCAGTCCCCCCGCCAACCCCGTTGAGGGGCAACGTCATATTGTGGGGGCGGGGGCGAGTGGGGAGTGGACCGGTCAGGACG
>WFOP01000301.1 GCA_015487985.1 Hyphomicrobiales bacterium | reverse complement strand
GGGCCAGCCACCCCTTGGCCAAAGCGGAACCCATCTGCCCCGCCCCCACCAAAATCAGCGAACCGATATCCTTGATATTCATGCTTCCCCGGCGGTTTCAAACAACACATATTCCAGCGCCTGACGCGAGGTTTTTCCCGCCCAGACGACAAATTGAAAGGCCTGATAATAATGGTCGCACGCTTCGGTCGCCGAGCGCAATAAAGTTTCGCACTGTTGAGGCGACACTTCGGCTCCCCCCGACAATAACAGGGAGTTTCTGAACAAAACCACCCCCTCATTGCTCCAGATATCAAAATGGCCGATCCACATTTGTTCATTGATTTGTGAAATCAGTTTGCGCACTTCCCCTTCGCGCGCTTCCGGCACCTTAAGGTCGAATGCACTGGCCACATGCAGCGATTCCAGATGCTCCATCCAGGAAAAGGTTACATGATAATCACTCCATCCCCCTTTCAGGGTGATGGAGATTTCATCCGCTTCCTGTCGCTCGAACACCCAGTCATTTATTGAGGCAATATGCTCGATAATGTCCACCGGGTGCATGGTGCGGTCGGGTTCTGATTGAAGCAATAAAGCCATAAATGCCGCCTTGAAGTATTACAGTCTAGTCCTCGCAACAAAATGGCAGTTACGAATCAACCTATGCTTCAAGTCTACACCGCCGGCCAACCCCGTGGCACCCGCTTCATGGTTTTGCACCCAAAACATCTGTGGATGTTGTGTTAACCATGGTTAACAAACGATTAATATTTTTACGGTTATGCACAGGCAAAACCGGCCCGTTCATGGGCTATTTTGCCGGTTTGGCCCCCGACCTGGACGCTGGCTTTTTGCGGGTGCGAAAAGAGGCCAGCTCTTTTTGCAACATGGCGATTTCTTCCCCCTGAACTTCAACAATTTCGCGCAACACGTCATATTCTTCGCGGGTAACCAGATCAAGGTCGCCAACAATACGCTCCATTTGCGATTTGAACACGGTTTCCGCCTCCCGCCGCACTCCATCGGCAACCCCCGCCGCATCGTTCATCAATCGCCCGATATCATCAAAAACCCTGCTGCCCTGACCCATAGTAATCTCCTGTCGCCTTTAACTCGCCTGAAAGTGATTTATAAGACCTATTTAGGTATCAAAACCCCACTTGACCAGAGCCAAACCGCCCCCCATGCTTTACCAAATTATTTCGGAGCCCAAATTTGCCCTTTCCAGACATTGACCCTATCGCCTTCAGCTTAGGCCCCCTTGTGGTGCGCTGGTATTCACTTGGTTACCTTTTTGGCATTGTCCTTGGTATCATTTATGGACGCTCCCTGCTCAAGCGCACATCCCTGTGGCACAATAACAAAGTCCCCTTTACGCCCGATCAGTTTATTGATTTTGGCATGTGGGCCGTGTTCGGGGCCATTATCGGGGGGCGGCTGGGATATGTTGTGTTTTATGACCCCCTTTATTTCATGGCCAACCCCCTCCATATTTTCCAGACATGGCTTGGCGGCATGTCGTTCCATGGCGGATTGATCGGCGTTGTTGTGGCCATGTACTTTTTTGGTCGCCACAAAAAAGCAAATTTCCTCTCCTCCCTTGATTTGCTGGCCGCGGTTTCCACCATCGGAATTTTTCTGGTGCGCATCACCAACTTTATCAATGGCGAACTTTATGGCCGCCCCACCGACCTCCCCTGGGGGGTGATTTTCCCGACCACGAATGGCGTCCCCCATCACCCGACCCAACTCTATGAAGCAATGCTTGAAGGATTGCTCCTGTTCATCATCATCCGCTTTGTCACCCATATGCGCTTTGGTCTTAGAAAGCCCGGTCTTGCTGCAGGGATTTTTGGTATCGGATACGCCCTGTCCCGCCTGCTGGTGGAACAGGTGCGCCTGCCCGACGCCCATATCGGCTATTTGTTTGACACCGACTGGGTCACACAGGGCATGATGCTCACCCTGCCCATTTTAGCTCTGGGTATCATGTTAATCGCCAAGGCCATGAAAACCCCCAATGCCGACTATTGAAAAAAATCAGCTTTCCCTGGCCGATCAGATCAAGGCTCAGATCCGAACGCAGGGCCCGATGTCCCTTGCCACCTATATGGGGCTGTGCCTCACTCACCCCGAACTTGGTTATTACAAGAAACTCGACCCGTTCGGCGCCAAAGGCGATTTCATAACCGCCCCGGAAATCTCGCAAATGTTTGGAGAAATTCTTGGGATATGGGTCGTGGGGCAATGGCATATTCTGGGGCGGCCTGCGCATTTTGACCTGGTGGAACTCGGCCCCGGCCGCGGCACGCTCATGGCCGATGCCCTCAGGGTGATTGCCAGGGAGGAAGGGGCAAAAAAAGCGCTCAATGTTGTTTTGCTGGAAACAAATCCAGTATTGATTGAAGCACAAAAACAGGCATTGAGTGGCATATCGCCTGTCTGGATCAGCGAAATTGAACAGCTTGCAAAACGCCCCGGCCCCAAAATCATTCTGGCCAACGAATTTTTCGACGCCCTGCCCATCCGTCAATTTCAATACGACAAAGGCAGCTGGCATGAGCGCATGGTGGGCCTCGCGGATAACAGGCTTGTCTTTGGAC
>WFOP01000300.1 GCA_015487985.1 Hyphomicrobiales bacterium | reverse complement strand
GCGCAGGAAGAGGCGGCGGATGCGGCCATGATGGCGGCGGCCCCGGCTGAGTTGCCTCCTGAGGAACCTGCCCCGGTGGCCCCGGCTGCCACGCCCGAGATGGTTGCGCCGGCAGCAGAAGAGGCAATGGAGGTGCCGCCAGTTGCCGAAGAGCCGGCGGAGGAGCCGTTGATGCTTTCACCCGATCAGATGATTGATGAACCCGCTGTTGTTGATGAAGCTGCTGAAATTGCCTCAGACGTACCAGTTGAAGAAAGTGCGCTTGCCATGGTTGCTGAAGAAAATGTCGCAGAAGAAGAGCCTGCGATTGAAATGGTGATTGCCGATGATATTGCCTTTGATGAGGTGGAAGAAACACCGGAAACGAAAGAAGAACCTGCCGCCATGCCCGACCCGGAGTTAAGCACTGTTATGGCTGACAAGCTTTTGGAGCCCACAACTGCCGCTGCGGTCAGCCACACATTTTCCAAACTTGGCGCGCTGTCCATCGGCGATGGTGACATGACTCTGGATGGTATGCTGCGCGATTTGCTGCGCCCGATGCTCAAGGAGTGGCTGGACGAAAATCTGCCCGCAACAGTCGAGCGCATGGTGGAAAAAGAAATTGAACGGGTGTCGCGCGGCTCGTAAAAAAAATCCGGCACTGTTACTCTTACATGGATTTTGTGACGTAAATCCTTGCCCCCCTTAACGTAAAGCCTTGCTTTTGCGGTTGACTTCGCTGGCCGGGGTTGGTTTTACATTAAGCAGAAAATTTATCGCGGCACGTCTGTTTGGCGGGCCGTTTTGTTGTGAGCAAAAGCCGTTATGTTAGAAAAAAAATATACCCCCAGTGATGTAGAACTGAAAATCCATGAAAAATGGATGGAAACGGGCGCATTCAAGGCCGGGGCAGGGGCCAAAGAGGGTGCTGAGAGCTTTTCTATCGTCATTCCGCCCCCCAACGTCACCGGCTCACTCCACATCGGCCATGCGCTCAACAACACATTACAGGATATTCTGGTGCGCTGGCACCGCATGCGCGGGTTTGATACGCTCTGGCAACCCGGCACTGACCATGCCGGCATCGCCACGCAAATGGTGGTGGAACGTCAACTGGCGGAAAATCAACAACCGTCGCGCCGTGAAATGGGCCGTGAAGCGTTTGTCGAACGCATCTGGGAGTGGAAGCGCGAATCCGGGGGCACCATCGTCAACCAGCTCAAGCGCATTGGCGCATCGTGTGACTGGAGCCGCGAACGCTTTACCATGGACCCCGGTTTTCACGAGGCGGTGCTGAAAGTCTTTGTTGAAATGTATAACAATGACCTGATTTATCGCGGCAAACGGCTGGTCAACTGGGACCCCCATTTTGAAACGGCAATCTCTGATCTGGAAGTGGAAAATATCGAAGTTAACGGCCATATGTGGCACTTCAAATATCCGCTGGCCGGCGGGCAAACCTATACTTATGTCGAAAAAGATGAGGACGGCAACGTAACCCTGAGCGAAGAGCGCGACTATATCGCCATCGCCACCACGCGCCCCGAAACCATGCTGGGGGACGGGGCCGTTGCGGTGCATCCCGATGATGAACGATATGCGCCAATTGTTGGCAAACTGTGTGAAATTCCCGTGGGACCAAAAGAACACCGTCGCCTGATCCCCATTATCACGGATGAATATCCCGATCCCGACTTTGGCTCGGGTGCGGTGAAAATAACCGGCGCACACGATTTCAACGATTATGAAGTGGCCAAACGCAATGGTATTCCCCTTTATGCGCTGATGAACACCAAGGGCCAGATGCGCACCGATGGTTTGCCCTATGAGGAAGCCGCCGCCATGGCCAAAGCCATTGCTCAAGGGGCAACTCCCCCACAAGACGCCACCCCCATCAATCTGGTGCCTGAAGAATATCGCGGGCTGGATCGCTTTGAAGCGCGCCAAAAAGTAATTGCCGACATTACCGCCGAAGGGCTGGCGGTGATGCATCAGGTGACCAAAAAGAATAAAAAGACCGGGGAAGAAACCACTCAAACGCTGCCCTTTGTCGAAAACAAAAAGATCATGCAACCGTTCGGCGACCGTTCCAAAGTGGTCATTGAACCCATGCTTACCGACCAGTGGTATGTGGACACCTCCAAAATCGTGCAACCGGCCATCGACGCGGTGAAAAGCGGTGAAATCACCCTGATGCCTCAAGCCCAGAAAAAGGTCTATTTCCATTGGCTGGAAAATATCGAGCCCTGGTGCATATCGCGCCAACTCTGGTGGGGGCACCAGATACCGGTTTGGTATGATGACGACGGTAATGAATATTGCGCTGTTTCTGAGGCTGAAGCTGCCGATATGGCCAAGGGGAGACCTCTCACCCGCGACCCCGACGTTCTGGACACATGGTTTTCCTCCGGTCTCTGGCCCATCGGCACCCTTGGCTGGCCTGAGGATACGCCCGAACTCAAGAAATATTTCCCCACCTCGGTTCTCATCACCGGCTTTGATATTATCTTCTTCTGGGTTGCCCGCATGATTATGATGCAAAAGGCGGTTGTGGGTAAAATCCCCTTCAAAACCGTCTTTACCCACGCATTGGTGCGCGACGAGAAGGGCAAGAAAATGTCCAAGTCCCTGGGCAATGTCATCGATCCGTTG
Organism: Hyphomicrobiales bacterium; assembly: GCA_015487985.1. GTDB lineage: Bacteria > Pseudomonadota > Alphaproteobacteria > Rhizobiales > Devosiaceae > DROE01. The sequence continues at coordinate 2,123 of WFOP01000300.1, read as the reverse complement.
GAGCTGATTGATGAATATGGGGCCGATGCCATGCGCTTTACCTTTGCCTCCATGGTGGCGCCGGGAACGGACCTGAAACTGTCTTTGCCACGGGTGGCAGGCTACAGAAATTTTGTCACAAAAATCTGGAACGCGGCGCGTTTTCTGGAGATGAATGAATGTAAGCGCGTTGAAGGGTTTGACCCCAAAGCGGTTTCCATGCCGCTCAACCGCTGGATCATCGGCGCAACATCAACCACCATCACCAATGTTGACGCGGCTCTCACCGACTATCGCTTTAATGATGCCTCCCGCGCCGCCTATGATTTTGTCTGGGGTACATTCTGCGACTGGTATATCGAGTTGGCCAAGCCCACCTTGATGGGGGGAAACGAACAGGAAAAGGCTGAAACCCGCGCTACCGCCTCCTTTGTGCTCGATCAGATTTTGGCGCTCCTGCATCCGTTTATGCCCTTTGTCACCGAAGAACTCTGGGAACAAACCGGCAAAGTCGGCCCGGCCCGCAAATCCATGCTGGTGGTTTCACCCTGGCCCGATTTGCAAGGGGTGCAACACAAAGAATCTCAGGATGAACTGGACTGGGTGGTGAACGTGATTTCGGGCATTCGCTCGGTGCGCGCGCAAATGAACGTGCCCGCGTCCGCCCGTATTCCCCTGCATATCACGGGCGCTAACGAGCTGACACAAACCCGCGTTGAGACGCATCGCGGGGCCATAGAACGTCTGGCACGTATTAAGGAGATATCCTTCACAGAGAACGTGCCTCAAAGTTCGGCCCAGATTATTCTGAATGAAGCAAATTTTGCCCTGCCTCTGGGGGATGTCATCGACGTTGGGGCGGAAAAAGCCCGTTTGAACAATGATATTGAAAAAATGGACAAGGAATTGACCCAGATTGGCAAAAAACTCGGCAATGAGCAGTTCTTGGCCAAGGCACCGGCAGAAGTTGTTGCCGAACAGCGCGAACGGGTAGTGGAGCTGACCGAGCGGCGGCTCCAGATAAGTGAAGCTGTCGCCCGTTTGGGTTAGGGGGGATCTGAAGCGTATAAAGTGAGTGCTATATTTGCAACAATTATAAAAAACCGTTCCCATGATGTTCTTTTGAACACAAGTTGGAGAAGCCGGTCACAATCTAACCCAAAATTGACGGGAAAAAACCCATCGGGCAGAAAAAGCTGTGTGCATGTCCTGCCAAGGCAAGCCAAACTTTACCACCTCTGCCCTATTTTGTCGTCGATTTAACCAAAGTCACGATCAAATAAAGGAACAAACCAGAATGGACGCCAAAAACAAAGTCGTAACAATTATCGACAAATCAAATCTGCCATCTCGTCATGTGAGTGTTGGGCCCAAAAGCGCGCCTCATCGTTCCTATTATTATGCCATGGGCCTGACCCCCCGGCAGATCAGTCAGCCTTTTGTTGGTGTTGCCACCTGCTGGAATGAAGCCGCGCCTTGCAATATTGCGCTGATGCGCCAGGCTCAGGCTGTCAAAAAAGGTGTTGCCTCGGCACAGGGCACACCGCGTGAATTCACCACCATCACGGTGACCGATGGCATCGCCATGGGACATGAAGGCATGAAGTCCTCGCTGGTTTCGCGTGATGTGATTACTGATTCCGTTGAGTTGACCATGCGTGGCCACAGCTATGATGCGCTCGTGGGCATTGCCGGGTGCGACAAGTCCTTGCCCGGCATGATGATGGCCATGGTGCGTTTGAATGTGCCCTCGATTTTTCTTTATGGCGGTTCAATCCTGCCCGGAAACTTCCGTGGCAATCCGGTGACCATTCAGGACGTGTTTGAAGCCGTCGGGCACCATTCAGTGGGGAACATGTCCGACGAAGATTTGGAAGAACTTGAACAGGTTGCCTGCCCCTCCGCCGGTGCGTGTGGTGGTCAGTTTACTGCCAACACCATGGCAACCGTATCAGAGGCCATTGGTCTGGCCTTGCCCTATTCCGCCGGCGCGCCGGCTCCGTATGAAATTCGGGATCAGTTCTGCATGACCGCCGGTGAGCAAATCATGGAATTGATCAAGCTCAACCTGCGCCCTCGTGACATTGTTACGCGCAAGGCTCTGGAAAATGCGGCAACCGTGGTTGCCGCATTTTCCAGAGCCT
>WFOP01000299.1 GCA_015487985.1 Hyphomicrobiales bacterium | reverse complement strand
AATCCAGTCCCCTGAACAATTCCATTGCCGCCATTTCATGTGGGATATATCGGGGAGAAGCCGTGCTGGATCTGGATTATCCCGAAGACAGTGAAGCTGAAACCGATGCAAATTTTGTAATGACCGGGGATGGCAAATTTGTTGAAATTCAAGGCACCGCCGAGCAGGCACCTTTTTCAAGGCAGGAACTGTTGCAATTGATGGAACTGGCAGAAAAAGGCGTTGGCGAGTTGACAAAAATCCAGCTTGAAGCCCTTAATTCATAAAACGAACAATCTGGAACCGGCAAATTTATGAAACTTCCCCGTCACACCAAACTGGTAATTGCCACCCATAATTCGGGCAAGCTTGACGAGTTCAAAACCCTGTTTGCCCCTTTTGACCTGAACCTTGTTTCAGCCGCTGAACTGGGCCTGCCCGAGCCTGAAGAAACCGGCACAACTTTTGTTGAAAACGCGCGGCTGAAAGCCCATGCCGCCGCCGGTGCTTCGGGGCTGATGGCCTTGGCCGACGATAGTGGTTTGTGCGTTGATGCACTGGATGGTCAGCCCGGGGTTTATACGGCGGACTGGGCCGGTGTGCCGCGAAACTTTGGCAACGCCATGCAAAAGGTTGAGGATGAATTGCGCGCAGTTGGGGCCACAACCCCCGAGCAGCGCCAGGCCAGTTTTAATGCCACTTTATGCTTAGCCAATCCCGATGGTTCGGACATGATTTTTGAAGGGATTGTTGAAGGCCAGCTTGTCTGGCCCCCAATCGGGAATATGGGGTTTGGTTACGACCCCGTTTTTAAGCCCGACGGATATGATAAAACCTTTGGCCAGATGAGCGCCAAAGCCAAACATTCATGGGCGCCAAAAAAGCCCGGCCTTTCCCATCGCGCCCGCGCTTTTGCCCAACTTGTCGAGGCCTGCTGTGATATCTGATCGCTCAAACGGATTGTTCGGTATTTATGTGCATTGGCCCTTTTGCGCCGCTAAATGTCCCTATTGCGACTTTAATTCCCATGTGCGCCACAACCCCATTGACGAGCGCAGCTTTGTTGCCGCCTATGTGCGCGAACTCAAACATTTTGCCGCCCTGAGCAAAGGCAAAACCGTGCAATCCGTCTTTTTTGGCGGCGGCACCCCTTCGCTGATGGACCCCGCTTCGGTGGAAACCATTCTTGATAGTGTCGCTTCACTCTGGCCTGCCCACCCTCAAATCGAAATCACCCTTGAGGCCAACCCCACAAGTGTTGAAGCGGAGCGTTTCAGGGCCTATCGCAGCGCCGGGATCAACCGGGTTTCTCTTGGTGTGCAGTCCTTGAGGGCCGAACCGTTGGCGCGGTTGGGGCGCAAACATTCTGTGAGCGAAGCAAAACTGGCGGTGGGGATTGCCCAGTCCATATTTGATCGCTCAAGCTTTGATCTGATTTACGCCCGCCCCCATCAGACCCTTGATGAATGGCGCGATGAGTTGAACGAAGCACTGATGATGGCGGTGGGGCATCTGTCGCTTTATCAGCTCACCATCGAGCAGGGCACGCGTTATTTTGATTTGCGCGCCGCGGGCAAACTGCCCATGCCCGATGCGAACCTTTCAGCTGAATTTTATTTATTGACGCAGGAACTGACCGCCGCTGCCGGCCTGCCCGCCTATGAGATTTCCAACCATGCCCGCCATGGCGAAGAAAGCGGGCACAACCTGCTTTATTGGCGCTATGGGGAATATGTTGGCGTTGGCCCCGGCGCCCACGGGCGTTTGCTGGTGGATGGGGTGCGCTATGCCACAGCCAATGAAAAAAATCCCGAAAACTGGGCCGCTTTAGTCAACAAAAACGGCGCCGGGCTGATAACCAACGATAAGCTGACCTGGGAAGAAGAATCCGACGAATATTTGCTCATGGGCCTGCGCCTGCGCGAAGGCATAAGCCTTGAACGCTATCACCAGCTTTCAGGCCGCCACCTGTCCCCCGCCCAGATTGAAGAACTCACTAATATCGAATTTGTCGAAATTTTGGCCAACGGCAACCTGAGAGTAACCGACAAGGGCTGGCCGGTTCTTGACGCAGTGGTGGCTGATCTGGCGATGTAAAGTAGCGGTTTGAAAATCACAAAGCGCCTGACTTCATTTACTGTATTGGGGCATTGCAAAACCAATATATTTTTGAAACGAAGATATTAAAAATGTTCCTAATTGATTTCACAGAATAAAATCTGGCCCTGCGTGAATAATTGCGTAGCTGTGCCGCTGGTATTCAGTATGACCTGGCCATTGGAATGTTTTGCCTCCACGGGTGTTGGTATTTTAATCAGTATAAATTGTGAACCGGCATTATATAGGTAATTTGTTGCTTGGATGTATGCTGCGAAGGTTATTGAGCTGGTGGTGGTTGCATGGCGACCAGATTTTATGACCGACAATTCCCGATGAACTCAGCGATGGCCTGCGAAGCACCTTGTGATGACGTAACAACCTGTGTCCCGTCCAATATCCCAAAAGCCACCTGTCGGCTCGATTGCATGGCCTGCCAAATAGGGTCCGTGGTGTTCATGCGCATACCAATACCAGCCCATTCACCACTGGGATCAATGAACACTTCCCCTTGATACCTATGACTTAGTTGATCAGTTTGAATAAAAGCCTCTACCGGTGTTGTATTTGCAAGGTCCCCAAAGTCTACTATCAAACTCGTTTGAACGGAGCCATCTGGTTCACAACTTGCGTAGAAACCTGTTGCATCAGTTTCAGGAATTCCATAAGTCAGGGTTGAAATCTGCCGACCTGTATCAAAGTCATCATGCTGTGATGCAAACCACACTGCAAAAGGATCCGACGATGGCACAATTTCAGTTGAATTGTCATTTGCGACCTGAGTAAGTGGAACATTATTCCAGCCGCAGTGCGCTTTGAAAATTTCCAGCGCATCATATGAACCCCTCAGAGAAACGTCAGTTGAAATGCCCTCAAATTCAAACCGGGCAACGTAGCCGGATTGCAGAGCCTGGACAATCGGGTCATTCGGGCTGACAATAAATTCAGGCACAAAACCAACCATTCCCCACTCGTTAAGCGTTGACCTATAGGAAAACTGCTGGTTGCCAATTGAAATTTCGATTGGCAACACTGAACCATCAAAGCCATTTTCAATCGCCACCCATGGTACTGACATCCGCGCGGAAAGCCCTTCGCCCTGGCAGGCGAGCATAAGACCAATGTCTTCACCACAATCGCGGCAATCAGCGGCAACAATTTCCCCATAGACACCAGTTACACTCCATATACGGGGAGGGGCTGTCTGTTGAGCCTGGGCAACTGGTTTTTGTGCCGGCTGCGTATTTACGACGTTTTTCTGGGCATTATTACCGGTTTGGTTTTTGGTATTGCCTTGCTGTGCAAAACTTTGTGAAGTCAGTCCTGCTATTGTGAAACAGGCGAGCATTGTGTGCCTGAAGAAAACCTTTAACATACAATATCCCTCCCAAGTGCCCTGCCCAATATAAGTGCCCTGCCCACTACAGGTCTGCTTTTGCCGGTTTTATGTCTGCTGCCAGATGAGAACAGCCAGCACTTGTTGCATATCTGAATTTACGGAGCCTGCATTGAAAGATCAAATCTTTTTACAGGCCCGGGCACCGCAAAAACCGATCAGCACACCGGTGCGAGCATGAAATCTACTCCTTAGGGTGCGAAGAGCACCCCGGCCAACAATTTGGCCGCCCTCGCGGAGCCGTGTGCTTTAGCACATTGGCGCGAGCGCGAAATTAAGGAATCCTTGCCCCGTCCACCGTCTGCGACCCCCCAGTCACCACCTGCTTCATCACCAGTGCATATTCGCTTCGGCCATTGCCCAGAAACCTGAACAATCCGTCGCGCCCGTTAAAGCCGGAAGGAGAGGTCAAAATCCCCACATTGAAGGGGGGTTGCGCCTGGCTTAAGCTGCGTGAATTGGCCAATAAAACTGCCGTATAGGAAACAGTGGAGAGTGCATGGGGGGTGGCCCCAAACTGCGCTTCATAAGAAGGGCGCAATGCCGCAAGCCCTGTTTCATCCACCGCCGGATAAACCGCGCCGGCAAGATAGGGGGTTTGTGCAATCACCACATCGCCGCTCCAGTTCAGTGAGCCGATAATCATCAGATTGCCTTTGGCAACCCCTGCTTCTTCGATCAGCGTGCCAAAGCTGGAGGCGGTTGAACGGTCGGGCAAAAACAGCGCATCAATGGCCCCTGATTGCAAAAACGGCACGATTTGCGTTACGGTGTCGCGCGCTTCCGCTTCGCTGGAAAACCGGTAGATTGCCCTTACAGAAATCCCCAGATCAGCCGCAGCCTGGCGGAATGCG
>WFOP01000298.1 GCA_015487985.1 Hyphomicrobiales bacterium | reverse complement strand
GTTGGCCCGCATATGCGCGATCAATTCGGGCACCAAAGTCTTGTGTCCTCCCGCCAGGGAAGAGACCCCGACCGCGTCAACAGCCATCTTTTTAGTGTGCCCCGCCACCTCCTCAGCCGTCTCGAACAACGACCCGAAATGCACCCCAAATCCCATGTCGGCAAATGCCGTAGCAATAATTTTCGCCCCGCGATCGTGTCCGTCCTGCCCCATTTTTGCAATGAATATAGCGGGTGGTCTGCCATGTTTTTTGGTGAATTTTTTTATCCGCGACACCATTTCAACAAACTCGGGGTCCCCCGAATAGGCCGCATCATAGACCCCCGAAATCACTTTTGGGGTCGCGTCATGCCGTCCAAAAACATCCTCCATGGCGCTGGAAATCTCCCCCAGAGTCGCCCGGAATTTTGCCGCAACAATCGCCAGTTCAAGCAGGTTTTCCGTGTCAGTTTTTGCGCCATCGGCAAGCGCTGATAAAGCCTGTTTTACCTGTTGTTCATTCCGCTGAGACTTTATTTTTTGTAACTGCGCCACCTGTTCCCTGCGCACTTTTTGGTTGTCGATTTCCCTTGTGACAATCGCCTCTTCTTCCTCCAGAACATATCGGTTGACCCCCACAATCACATCTTCCCCCCGGTCAATTCGCGTCTGGCGCGCCGCCGCCGCCTGCTCGATTGCCATCTTGGGTGTGCCCCTGGCAACGCACTTTGTCATGCCCCCGGCCGCCTCTGCTTCTGCAATCAGCGCCCCCGCTTTTGCCACCAGATCCCCGGTCAGCGCTTCGATATAGTAGGAGCCACCAAGCGGATCCACCACATCCGCCACCCCTGTTTCATGTGTCATAATCAATTGTGTGTTGCGCGCAATACGCGCCGAAAAATCCGTTGGCAAAGCGATGGCTTCATCAAAGGAATTTGTGTGCAGGCTTTGTGTCCCCCCCAGCACCGCCGCCATGGCTTCATAGGCTGTGCGCACAATATTATTATGCGGGTCCTGCTCGGTCAGCGACACCCCCGAAGTCTGGCAATGGGTGCGCAACATCATCGAGCGCGGATTTTTCGCCCCCAGATCAGCCATGATGCCGGCCCATAACTGACGCGCCGCCCGCAGTTTGGCAATCTCCAGAAAGAAGTTCATGCCGATGCCGAAAAAGAAACTCAACCGGGGCGCAAATTTATCAATGTCCAGCCCCCGCTCCTGCGCCGCCCGCACATATTCCATGCCGTCCGCCAGCGTATAGGCCAGTTCCTGCACCGCCGTCGCCCCCGCCTCATGCATATGATAGCCGGAGATGGAAATGGAATTGAACCTAGGCATATTGGCCGCCGCAAATGCAATAATATCCCCCACAATCCGCATCGAGGGTTCGGGGGGGTAAATATAGGTGTTGCGCACCATGAATTCTTTGAGCACATCGTTCTGGATAGTGCCCGAGAGCTGCTCAACCCCCACCCCCATTTCTTCGGCCGCCCCGATAAACATCGCCATTACCGGGATCACGGCCCCGTTCATGGTCATGGAAACACTCATCTCATCAAGCGGAATGCCCTCAAACAGGATTTTCATATCCTCTATGGAATCAATGGCGACCCCGGCCTTGCCCACATCCCCGGTGACGCGGGGATGGTCGCTGTCATAGCCGCGATGGGTCGCCAGATCAAAAGCCACCGACAGGCCCTTTTGCCCCGCCGCCAGATTTTTGCGATAAAACGCATTGCTTTCCCGCGCCGTTGAAAATCCCGCATACTGGCGCACGGTCCATGGCCGGTTGGCATACATGGAAGCGCGCACTCCGCGCGTATATGGCGCAACGCCGGGCATGGCCTCTGCGGCACTTTCCGCCACATCATCAGCAAAATAGGCCGGGCGCACCTCAACGCCCCCATAGTCTTTTATCAGATCATCAACCGCGCGCCCGCGCAATTCCGGCTCCGCCAGGGCCGCCCATTTGGCATAGGTTGAAGGCTTGATTGCGCTCATACTTCTTCAAACTCCATAATCACCGCATCCACCGCCAAAATCGCCCCCACATCAGCGACAATTTTTCTCACCCTGGCCCGTTTCTGCGCCCGCAATACGTTCTCCATCTTCATGGCTTCAACGACGGCCAGCGATTGCCCGTCTTCAACAATATCCCCGATTTCCACGTTCAGCCCCACGACAACCCCCGGCATCGGGCAGAGCAAAAACCGGCTCATATCCGGCGCAACCTTAACCGGCATCAGCTTCATCAGGTCCGCCACGCGCGGGGTGACAACCTTCATTTCAATGTCCGCCCCGCGATAGCGCAGATGAAAACCGCCGGTGATTTTCTTCACCTGCACCTGCAATTTTTCGCCATCCACCTCAAATGTGGCCAATGTATCACCGGGCAGCCAATGCAAATTCACGATGCTTTGTGCGCCGCTCAATCCAACAAAGAACTTGTCCCCGCGCTGTTCAACATCAAAATCCCATCGTTTTTCACCCATCACTACGCGTTGCAAATGGTTGGATGCGCCGTGTTTACTTCGCCCGAACGCTGCACAGGCC
>WFOP01000297.1 GCA_015487985.1 Hyphomicrobiales bacterium | reverse complement strand
GGAGATGTGTATAAGAGACAGGTTGGATATCGGGCGCCGAAGCGAAAAGTCGCGCGGGCGTATCGAGGTGAATTCACCAAAGGTTGGTGTGAATGATCGGGGGGGTGTTTCGGCAGCTTCTTTTGAACTGGTCTGGGATGCGTCGAGTGTTTCTCTTGAAAATATAATCGGGGGCAGCGGGGCGGGGCAGTTGCGTGGAGATATGCGCATTTGTTGTTCTGCACCCGATGCAACGAAACAGGTGCGGGCCAGACTGGCGCTGACACAGGTGAGCCTGTCTGATTTTGTTTCCTCTGGCATCGGGGAAAATCTTTCGGGTGTCCTTAGCGGGGGGGTGATATTTAACGCCACAGGGGCCACGATTGATGAGTTGGTAAATTCTGCGACCGGGGAAGGAAGTTTTTCTCTGGATTATGCTGTTATGAGGCACATGGACCCGGCGGCGTTTTTGTCTTTGGTGTCCCTTGAGGACATTGGGGAATATGATGCACAATCCCTGTCGGCGCTGGTTGGAATTGCGCTGGATCAGGGGGATTTTGAAACACAATCCATCAGTGGCGTTTTTCAACTGACACGGGGGAAAGTGCGGGCGGACAATATTGTTGCGACAAATGATGATGCCCGATTGTTGGCGGATATCCGGGTCGATCTGGCGGACCTGTCGCTTGGCGGGGGGTGGACATTTTTCCCAACCAGACTTGAAGATCCAACCGGCCATGTGGATGAGAACAGCGCGCGGATTGCCGCAAATCTGACCGGTGACCTTGTGGCACCGGCGCGGGTTTTGGATCTGGAGCAAATGGTGGAGGCGATAAAATTGCGGGCGCTGGAAATCGAGTTGGATCAGCTGGAAAAAATACGGGCTGAACAATTGGCCCGTTCTGCGGAAATGGCGGCAAATCGTGCGCGTCTGATGGAGCTGGAGGCGCAACGCAAGCGCGAAGAAGCGGAAAGGCTGGCCGCTGAAGAAGAACATCTGCGACAAAAGCAGGAGGCGGAGCGCGAAGCAGCACAGGCCTTGCTTGAAGCGGGGCAGGAACCGCTTGTGTTCAATCTGGATTCTCAGGATCCGCTATTTTGGCAGGAGCAGTTACTGTTAAGCGACCCGCTCTCAAATGAAAGCAGCATCATTGATTTGCCGGCTTTGCCGAGCGAGTAGTCCGGGCTGTGTTTTGAAAATATTTCAGCACAAAAACCCGAATGGCAGAGGACAGGTTTTTATCGGTGCGTGAAGCGTCTATCTGGCTGATCAGATTTGGCAGGGACTGATGGTTTTTTTGAGCGATCAATTCAAGGGCCGTCCAGAATTCATCCTCCAGCGCGAGTGATGTTTTGTGGCCGGCAAGGGTGATGGAGCGCTTGATCACGGGGGACCTGACTATTTTTTTCGAAAAGAATCCAGACTGACCACTTTTTCACCGGTTTCTTCTTTGCTCTCCTCATCGGCCTTTTCATCTTTGTCGGCGCTGGCTTCTTCGCCGGCTTCAGGTTCTTCTTCGGGGGTTATGTCTGATTGGGCAGGCTCAAATTGCATGCCAAATTCAACGGAAGGATCAAAGAACCCTTTGAGGGCGGAAAAAGGAATCACCAGCAACTCGGCGACACCGTCGAATGACAGTCCGATTTCAAAGCCGGTCTCGGATGTTTTGAGATCATGATATTGGTTTTGGATGACGATGGTCATTTCTTCCTGGTATTGATCAAGAAGTTTTTTGGAGATGCGCACGCCGGGCGCACGGGTGGCAAAAGAGATGAAAAAGTGATGGTCGCCGGGCAGTCCGGCTTTTTCCACTTCGCCCAGAACTTTTCTCACCACACCGCGCAAAGCGTCCTGTGTGAGTACGTCATAACGTATGTGATCCTGAGCCATTGGTTTTCCTTGGAATGCTAGATTTGTCTTAGTTGCATAAGACCCCAAAACGGGGGGGCATTTCAAGGGACATTTTTATCAGCGCGGTTTGGGCGTGGAGGCTTGTAATATGGGAGGGGGAAAAGTGCAGGCTTCTGTTGCCAGGTGCCTGCGGACCCCGCCTAGACCCTGCTAGGGGAAAAGGACTTGAATTCGAGGTTGTCGAACTGCTTACGCAGCCAAACGTGCCTCAGCATAGTTGTTATCATTTGCAACTATAATAATGGTCCGATACGGTGGTACCATGCCGAGCAAAAACATACCCTTTACACCCTCGTCGATCCTATTTCGCCCCCATAACTGTTTCACCTAAGAGATGAAAAATGGTGGAGGCGCCGGGTACCGCCCCCGGGTCCGAATGGTTTATTTCGATAGTCATTTATCGCCATAGCTCATAACAAGCCTTTCCAATATAGGGATTTGAATCGTGAATGCAAAGGCATTTGCAGCTAATTTTTATGCGCATGGGGTCGCGGTGTTCGACATTTGTTGATCAGAGGGGTATCACCACGCCATGGAAACGGGACAAATGGAAACAGGAACAACAATAACAAAAAACCACTGGCGCACATTTGTGTGGGTTGTGCTGTCTGGTTTTGTTTTTATCGGCGGGGCGGTTTCAATATTTATTGCCGCCAGTTCCTATTTCGGTAATGTGGAGCAGCAGCGGGCGCAAAACCGGGCTTCTTTGTATCACAGTACATTGATTGGTGCCCTTGAGCGGTTTGAGCATCTGCCGTTTATTCTGGCCCGCGACCCATTTGTTATTGCCGGGGCGTCGGGGGGAGATCTTGACAAGCTGAACCGCAGGCTGGCGGACTTTGCCCGGAGCGCCAATCTTGATGCCATATATCTGATGGATAAGACCGGGTTGACCATTTCCGCATCCAATTATGATTCTGAAACCACTTTTCTGGCGCATAATTATGGCTTTCGGCCCTATTTTACTGATGCGCTGGCGGGGAAGCGGGGGGAATTTTTTGGCATTGGGGCAACAACCTCAAGGCCGGGATATTTTATTGCCGAGCAGGTGGTGGATGCGGATGGGGTCGTGCTGGGGG
>WFOP01000296.1 GCA_015487985.1 Hyphomicrobiales bacterium | reverse complement strand
TGTCATGGGGCAATTTTAACGCCGATTGCCTGATTTCAAACTGTGTAAACAATGCCCAAAAAGTCTTCCGACTTCAGACTGGCACCGCCGATCAACCCTCCGTTCACATTGGGAATCGGCAGAATTTCTGCAGCATTGGAGGGCTTGAGCGAACCGCCGTAAAGAATACGAACCCCCTTCCCTCTTTCGCCAAACCGTGTCACCAGCCATTCACGAATGGCGGCGTGCATATTTGTGATGTCATTGGTATCGGGGACCAGCCCCGTGCCAATGGCCCATACCGGCTCGTAGGCGATCACGATCTCCTGGCCCTCGTCAAAATCGGGAACTGAGCCGTTGAGTTGATGTTCAACAACCGTCAGGGCCAGCCCGCTGGTTCTTTCCGCATGGGTTTCGCCAACGCAGATAATGGGGATCAGGCCGGCATTCAGGCATGAACGGGCCTTGGCGTTCACCACGCCATCGGTTTCCTGATGATCTGCCCGGCGTTCGGAATGCCCCACAATGATAAAATCCGCGCCGGCATCCCTGAGCATAGTGGCTCCGATATCGCCGGTATGGGCGCCACTTTCAGCCACATGGGTATTTTGGGCGCCCGTTTGCAGGGCGCTGTTCTGGCAAATCTGGCTGGCGCCGGCCAAAATTGTAACCGGAGGGCAGAGCAACACCTGACAATCAGGTGCGGGTTTTTCATTCAGGGCTGTTACCACCGCTTCAAATTGCGCCAGGTCTTTTGTGAGCCCGTTCATTTTCCAGTTTCCCGCGATCAGAGTTTTTGGACTTTGAGACATTTTATTGAATTCCCCATAGCTGACGTAATTGTTTTGCAGGCTTCATGAACGCGTTTTTGCATCTCAAGTCTTGCGTGGCAACCATATTTGGCTTAACCGAACCCCACCGATATAACTTGTAGTTATCTAAATGCTTTGCCAAGATATTACCAGTTGGCAATTTAGGCGATTTCGCAAGACATTGGGCCAGATTTAGTGAGACGGAATATTTCGAATGCTTGACAATTTACGCAATTTTGCCACTACCATTCCCGGGAAAATCCTCGGCGTGTTTTTGTTAATCGGGTTGGCCGGATTTGGGATAACCGGCGTTTTGACCTCGATTGGCAGCAATACGGTGGCCCGTGTGGGGGATCAGGAAATTACCATTCGGGATTTTCAGACCGCCTATCAGGCCCAAATCAATGCCGCCGCTGCCCAGTTGGGAACGGTGCCAACCCCGGATCAGGCAATTTCCCTTGGTATTCCCAGTCAGGTGATCAGCCAGCTTTCAACAGATGCGGCGCTGAATATTCTGGGCGAAGAACTGGGACTTGGGGTGTCGGATAAAAGACTGGCGGAGGGGCTGCGTTCAGTTTCTGCATTTGCGGGAACTCTGGGCACTTTTGACCGCGATGTGTTTGAACAGGTCCTTCGACAGAATAACATCACTGAAAAAGAATATTTTGACACGCGGCGTGAAGCGGCAAAGCGCCAGCAGATTGCGCAGGCCCTGTTTGCACAGACACCGGCCCCCAAAGTCTTGGGGGAAATCGTACAGCGTTATGGTGAAGACCGGCGCATTCTGGAATATTTCCTGGTCAGCGAACTTTCGCTGCTTCCGATTTCTGCGCCGGAAGATGATGTGCTTGAAGGCTATCTTGAAGCAAACCAGTTTCTTTATCGCACCGAAGAAATGCGCACTATCCGCGCAATTCAGCTCTCTCCTGAGGTACTGGCCAAAAACATTGACTTCTCCGATGAAGAAATCGCGGCGGAATATGAACGCACAAAACAAAGTCTTGTTCGCCCCGAGCGGCGGGAAATCAAGCAGGTTTCATTTTCATCTGATGAAATGGTCGAGCAGTTTCAGGCCGCGATAGCGGAGGGGAAAAATTTCGAGGAAGCGGCAACCTTGCTTGATCTGGAAGTTAGCGAGCTGGGACGGTTGTTCAAACGGGACATTCTTGACCAGCGCCTTGCCGAAGTGGCTTTCGGGGTTGAGTTGAACGAAGTTGCTGTTGGTCCGAGTGCCGTTGGGCAAAGGGCGATTATCGTCACTGATATTGAGCCGGCGCAAACAATGACGTTGGCCCAGGCCCGTCGTCAGATTGCGCAACGCTTGGCGCTGGCCAGGGGGCGCGAACAGTTTATTGACGTGCTGGATCAGATTGAAGAGCAGCGCGCTGCATTTATTGATCTGGACAAAACGGCGGAGGAATTTGATTTGCCGCTGGTGGAAGTTGCGATCAGTGTGCGGGGCGAAGAACTGGTGGAACCGCTTAATCTGGACCCGGCGGAGGCCGAACGCATTGCCAATGCCGTGTTTCGTTCTGAAATCGGCGCACTTGCCGCCATGGCAACGCTGGGGGCAAACAAATCGGTCTGGTATGATTTGATTGATATCGAAGAAGCGCGAAATCAGGATCTGGAAGAGGTGCGCGAAGAGTTGGTCGCTGCATGGATTGCCGAACAACGGGCAAATGCCCTGGAAGAAAAAGCCAACGGGTTTGCCGAACAGCTCAAGAGAGGGCAAAATTTGCAGGACATCGCCGTCATCAACGGTTTGTTTCCGGTGTTTTCCCAACCTCTTAGCCGGGGCGGAGATGGTTCTGCCGATATTGATGCAAATGTGGCGGCGGTGGCTTTTCTGGGTGGAGAAGACCATACGGGCACCGCGCAGAACGGTAATGGAGACTATGTGGTGTTTCGGGTGTCCAGCGTGATACCTGCTGAAGAACCATTAGCCCCCGAAGATCAGGATTTCATAGAAGCAAACTATCGGGATAATCTGTTTTCGGATTTTTCAATCGCCTTGCGCGATGATGCAAAACTCAGCATCAATCAGGGTGTGCTCAATCAGGTGCTGGGTTTTGGACCCAACGGTTCCTCTCAACCCGGTGGCGGACTGAACTAGCCATGAACAGGCTGACAAATGTGGATGACTTTGAGGCTTTCGCCGCAGGTTTTGAGGACGGCAGAGGGCAAATTGTCTGGCGGCGGGTGGTTGCGGACCTGGAAACGCCCGTTAGTACATATTTGAAACTGGCGGCCGGTCGCACGAATTGTTTTATGCTTGAATCAGTGGAAAACGGCGAAACCAAGGGCCGGTTTTCCATGATTGGTCTGGAACCTGATCTGATATTGAAGGTTCAAAATGGCGTTGCGTCAGTTAATCGACATGCAGCAACGGACAAAGGGGCATTTGAAACCCTTCAGGCGAAGCCGCTGGACGCTTTGCGCTCTTTGGTGAGTGAAAGCCAGATTGCGGCTCCCAAGGGGGTTCCAGCGCAATCTGCAGGTCTTTACGGCTATCTGGGCTATGACATGGTGCGCCAGATGGAAAAGCTGCCGGACAATAACCCCGATAGTTTGAACACGCCGGACACCATTCTGGTTCGTCCCACGATTCTGGCGGTGTTCGATACGCTAAGGGATGAACTTTATCTGACGGCCCCGGTATATCCACGTAAAGGGGTGAGCGCGCGGCAGGGTTTTGAAAATGCCGTTGCCAAGATTGACGATGCGCTGGAACGGCTTGAAAACGCCCTGCCTCCGCGCCAGCGGGATGTTAAGGCCCATGACCTGTCCGATGTGACCAGCAACACCAGTGAAACGGAATATTTTTCAATGGTGGAGCGGGCCAGGAAATATATTACTGCCGGTGATATTTTTCAGGTCGTTCTCAGCCAGCGTTTTTCCATGGATTTTTCCCTGCCCTCAACGGCACTCTATCGGGCACTGCGCCGGACAAATCCTTCCCCTTATATGTATCTTTTGGATTTTGACGGGTTTTCCGTGGTCGGCTCCAGCCCTGAAATTCTGGTTCGGGCCGACAAGGGGGAAGTCACCGTACGCCCGATCGCGGGCACGCGCAAACGTGGCAAAACTCCTGAACGTGACAGGGAAATGGCTGAAGAACTGCTCAATGACCCCAAGGAATTGGCGGAACATCTGATGTTGCTTGATCTGGGGCGCAATGATGTGGGGCGGGTGGCAAAAACCGGTTCGGTCAAGGTTACAGACAAGTTTTTTCTGGAATATTATTCCCACGTCATGCACATCGTTTCCAACGTCACCGGAGAATTGGACAATTCGCGTTTTGATTATGTGGATGCGCTGGCGGCCGGCTTTCCTGCCGGTACCGTTTCGGGCGCGCCAAAAGTGCGGGCCATGGAAATCATTGATGAACTGGAAAAAGAACGCCGCGGCATTTATGCCGGGGCTGTGGGCTATTTCGGGGCCGATGGTTATATGG
>WFOP01000295.1 GCA_015487985.1 Hyphomicrobiales bacterium | reverse complement strand
GTTGTTTATTCTGCCCTCAACTGGCACCAAACCCGGTCTCCCCATCTCATTATAATTCCAGCGAGTGGCAAAAACCCTGCCATACTCACGGCAATTTTGTGCCATATACAAACCAAACCTGACACTGCATATTTAATACGATTCCGGGGACCGCCAAATGAGCAACAATCTTTTCAAATCCATACTGATGGCCTCAACATTTTTATTTCTTGCTATGAATTCCACCACCACCACCACTGCGCAACAAACCGCGCCGACATTCAAATTCTCACTGTTCAAAATTGACAATTTTCTCATCTCGAAAACCATTAGTCTGGATGCCGATTTTGCAGCCGCCAATCCAGGGCTTGAAATCCCGGCCCCCTTTAGAATTGCCATTCCTGAGCAAAATGGCATCACACCTTTATATAATGTGGGGGATGGATCAAACGGCGAAATTCTGAAGATTTCTTTTACCACCGGAAACCGTGAAACCCCGATTTCCGAACGCAAGCTGGTGGAAAACATCCGTTTTATCGCCATGACATTACCCCTTGTCGATCAGACACAAAGACTGGACAATCTGGCTGATCTCGTTCGAACTCAGATTTTCCCCATGGCGACAAATGGCTATCAGGACATCCAGTATGTGGGCGCAAAGGCCTCCACCTTTGGTGATCTGGTAGTACTTGAAGCGGTGGGCCAATATATCGACCCTTCCATCGGCCTGATGCTGGTGCATATTGTTGGCTACCCCAATCCAAACGACATAAACTCGGTTTTTGCGGTTTCCAACATTGTCGCCGGCATGTTCGAATTTTCCTCCTTTGACGATCTGGGATTTACCGGTGGCGGGCGAACCCTGTCCAGCTTTGAGTATCTGAACAAATAGGCCCAAACCCAAATCAGGAATTATTGGCCTGCATTTCACGCTTCGTGAAATGCTTTGCTCGTCCTGAATGCGCATTTTGCGCATAATAAATGCCGGTGACGAAGAATCCGTTGTGGGGGTTTGTCTGTCCGCTAATCTTGGCCGATCAGTTTCCCAGCCAAGGTTCATTCTCATATGATTGTCGCAAGTTTCAGCAATGTTTCCAAACATTTTGGAAAGGTCGTCGCCCTCAAAAACCTCAACCTCAAGGTCAAAAAAGGGCAGGCCCTCGCCCTGTTAGGCCCCAATGGCGCAGGCAAAACCACTGCCCTGTCCATGTTGCAGGGATTGCGCCAACCCACTTCCGGTCAGGTTGAAATATTCGGCCAGACACCGGGCACCCCCAGCGCCATGAGGCGCATCGGCGTCACCCCTCAGGCCACAGACTTCCCCCCGCAACTGACCCCGCGTGAGCTGTTGCAATTTACCACCGCGCACTTTCCCGTCCCCGCATCCATTGACCGGCTCATAACAATGTTTGGTCTGGAAAAACTGGCGGCGCGCCCGGTTAAGGATTTCTCCGGTGGTGAGAGACGGCGTGTTGCCCTGGCCTTGTGTTTTGCCGGCAATCCCGAATTGGTCATTCTTGATGAACCCACCACCGGCCTTGATGCACAGGGGCAAAAAGATTTTTCCCAAATGGCCAACCGGTTTGTTGCCGATGGCGGCGCACTGATCCTCACCTCCCATTATTGGCTGGAGATTGAAAACGTCGCCAATCGCATCGTAATGATCGACAATGGCAAAACCGTCATGGATGGCACGATAGCAGATATCAAATCCACCTTCGGCCTTAACCATATCAGCTTTACCAGCCCCGACCCCGGGCCCCATATCCGCAACAATTTCACGCAGGAAAATGGCATATGGAGTGCCAACTCCAGCCAGTCTGACGACACCGTTCGCGCACTGGTTAAATCCGGCGAAACATTCTCTGACCTCAAAATCACCCCCCGCAACCTTGAAGAATCCATCGCTATTTATCGACAGAACCAGACACCAGATATTGCCCAAAAAGAGATTTCCAGTTCAGGAGCCACACAATGACTGCCTTGTTCGCCCACATCACAATTCAACTTCGCCGCCTGTTAAGAGACCCCGGTTTCTGGGCACCCACCATCCTGTTTCCGGCCATGTTTTATTCTTTCTTTGGCGCCTCCATGTCCCCCGATGGTCTTTATTCCCAATTCTCAATCGCCTCCTTTTCAGTTTATGCGGTGGTTGGTATTGCCTTTTACCAGTTCGGTGCCGGTATCGCTCAGGACCGCGAAGACCCCTTTGACGCCTGGATGCGCACATTGCCCGCCAGCACTCTTCCCAACGCACTGGCCCAAATGCTTGTTGCCATGCTCTTTGCCCTGATTGCGGTTATGCTGGTACTGGTGGCTTCCCACCTGTTTGGCAAAACCCAGTTGGACACCGAGCAAACTTGGCGGCTGCTCGGCGTGTGTATGCTCATCGCCATCCCCGCTTCGCTGTTGGGTATCGCCCTTGGCTATGCCGCCAGCGCCAAAGCCGCCAGCGCGCTCGCCAACCTCATCTTCCTGCCGCTGGCATTTCTGGGCGGCCTGTGGATCCCCCCCATCGCCATGCCAGATATTATCAAGGAAATTTCTTTGTGGACCCCCACTCGGCAAATGGCAGAAATGGCCTGGGCCGGCATCGCCAACACCATGCCGGACACAAATTTCATGCTAGGCCTCGCCGCCTACACAATCGGTTTTGGAATACTGATTCTGCTACTGATAAAACGCGACCGGCAAAAGAGATTTGGGTAAAGAGCACCATCCCTCGTCATTGCGAGCAAAGCGAAGCAATCCAGATATGCAAAACCTGTCTGGATTGCCGCGTTGGCTACGCCGCCTCGCAATGACAAACAAAACCGAAACTACCAGCCCCCACCGTTGAAAACAGCATCCCCCTGCTCGTCAATAATCTGTTTGCCCTTGTTAATTGCCGCCTCCGACACCTGAGTTTCGCTGCTCAGTTTGTCGGCCCGGATGAATTGTTTGACTTGAACTTCCCCGTCCACCTCTTTTTCGATTTCTCCGCAAAGCTGAAATTCGCTTCCCGCCTTCATTTCGATGGCCCGGATGGTAAAGCCTTTGTAGCTGTCTTCTCCCAGCACCTTTGGCACACCCGGCTGGCTGTCATTGGCTGCCCCGCCACCAAACAGTTTTTTCCAAAATGACATAAAATTTACTCCTGAATTTCCCTGTGCGCTCACAAATCGCATTTAATTACAAACTACTGCCAAACCACTTTGCCTGCAAACGCTCATAGGTGCCATCTTCCCTGATATCCAGCAATGCCGTATTCACCTGCTCCAGCAGAACTGAACCGGTAGGCAGGGCAATGCCAAATTTATCCGCCTGAAAAACCGCGCCCGCCAATTGCACCTTCCCCGCCCCCGCATGGGCCGTATAATATTGCACAATTGGCGCATCCCCGATTGTTGCGTCGATTTCACCCGCCTCAACCGCAGCCAAAGCTGCTGAAAAATCATCATATGCGCGATAGGGAATATTCTTTACATCAAGAAATCTGGACATGGCACTGTTTGCCCCCACCCCGACCCGCTTGCCGATCAGATCCTGATAGGAATTGATATCACTGGTTAATTGTTCCACCGTCAGGGATGTGGTGATTTTGGCCGTGAGGGTTGAGACAAAAAACAAGCTGGCAACAATCCAGAACATGGCCAGAATGCGTGAAAAAATACTGGCGGGAACTTCGTTTTCAAACCCCCCCATGGTCATAATAATAAACGCCCACCAGAAAGCATCCCACACACCGCCAAAATAATCGTCACGAAAATAATCATGCCTGTCATTGGGAGTATTGCGTTCAAAAAACCACAAAACATGCGCAATAATCAGCAGAACGATAACCGCACCGCCGATGAGTTTCACCGCCCCCGACGCCCAGATTATTGCCAATAAACCGCTCCGCCCCTCAACGCTGGGCACCACAATCTGCAAACCGGAATCATAAATGGGATGGGAAAAATCAAACATCCGCTCCCGCTCTGAGGTGATGGAAATATTGGCGATGGCCACATCGGATTCCCCCGATACCAAACTCTCGATCATGCCGGGAAAACTGTCCTGCCTGACCCACTCAAAAGCCCAGCCATTCCGGTTGGCAATTTCTTCCCACAAGTCCACAGAAAACCCGCTGACCGTTCCTTCTTCATCAAAAAATGTAAAAGGCTGGCGTTCGACAGTGGAAACCTGCAAAGGATTTTCAACCGTCTGCCCAAACACTTGCTGGCCCTGCCCCAACAAAGGCACAAGCATAGCCACCATCAACAGAATTTTTTTCATCCC
>WFOP01000294.1 GCA_015487985.1 Hyphomicrobiales bacterium | reverse complement strand
GTGCACGCCCTGCGCAAGGCAGGTCATAAAATTTCCCATGTCGATGTGGGGGGGGGGCTTGGCATTCCCTATCATGGCGACAATTCCCCCCCACCAGACCCCAATGCCTATGCTGCTGTCGTCAAGGAAAAAGTTGCCGCCCTGAATTGTGATCTCATTCTTGAACCGGGCCGCATGATTGCAGGAAACGCAGGCATTCTGGTGACACAGCTCGAATATATCAAACAATCGGGCAAACAGACTTTTTATATTGTTGATGCAGGAATGAACGACCTGATCCGCCCCACCCTTTATGAAGGGCACCATGAAATAGTACCGGTTGTTGAACCTGCAAAAAACGCCAGCCAAGTCACCGCAGATGTTGTGGGCCCGGTTTGTGAGAGTGGCGACTATCTGGCCAAGTCGCGCGCCCTGCCACAAATGGCGCAAGGAGATTTAATGGCGGTGATGAGCGCGGGGGCCTATGGCGCTGTCATGGCCTCCACCTATAATTCGCGTGCCTTGATCCCCGAGATTCTGGTGGATGGCAATCGCTATCATGCCATCCGGCCACGCCAGAGCATCACCGAATTGATTGCACTGGATAGCGTGCCTGACTGGATCTAAAGCATGTCTGCCAAAAGCATGCCCTCGGGTCTAACCCGTGAGTGGCGCCGGCTTTGAGATAAAAGACACGCAAAAACAAACAGATAAAGCAGATCAAGCAAATACCGATAAATGCGACATGCTTTGGGTTTATCTGAAACCGGATTGAACAAGCTAGCCGGCCCGGTTCATTTCCCGACGTGAAAGAGTGAGGATTTCAACCGGCTTGCCCGCAAGAGCGTCTTCGACTTTTTCCAGCAGTTCCGCCAGCGAAAACGGCTTTGCAATCACGTCATAAATCAGCGCGTCAAGACCGCTGGCCCGCTCGCGCTGATCGGCGAAGCCGGTCATCAGCAAAATCGGCACATCGGGAAATTTTGCCCCCACTTCAAGCGAAAGCGCGATGCCGTCCATCACCGGCATTTTAATGTCAGAAAGCAGCAGATCAAAATTGCCTTCCTGCTCGATCATGATTTCAGCCGCCAGCCCGCCATCCTCGGCTTCCTCCACCTCATGTCCTGACATTATCAGGGCCGCACTCACAAACCGGCGCACATTGTCATCATCTTCAGCAATCAAAATTCGGGCCACACTCAAACTCCACTCATCAGGCAATAATTTGCCCCGTTAACTACTTCCTTGATCTTATCAAACAGCTAATTTGACCTCTCAAATGCCAATCGAACCCTGGTTGCTTCTTTTGGCGGTGAGATCAGTTGCGTTTCAAACTCGATCCATTCACCGGGCAACATAATTGCTGCCCGGGAAGTGACACTCCACTCAAAAACCGAATCCCCGTTCTCATCGAGCAGTGTGACGATAATACGGGGCACAGAAACCTGGTGCGCGCTGACGGATCGAATATTGGCTGAAATTTCCATCACCTCATCCCCCTCGCGCAACACCCTGAGGGTTTTGGTATCGGAGAACTCCAGCCCCACAACATTCACCCCAAGTCCAATCCCCTGATACAGCCCCGCCAGATCGGGAAATGTGCGCACAATGTTTTCCCGCAGGAATAAACCACTGAAAGAAACAATCATCAGCAACGCAACCCCAAGAACCCGCAGGAGTTTACTCAGGCGCGCCTTGGGCATGGTTCGCGCCAGCAGATTTCTGCGCCGCACAAGGTCTTCCTCTTCCTCTGCGCGCGTTCTGGCTTTTGCCGAGGGATCTTGAGGGCCTTGGCTATCTTGAGAATCCTGGCCCGCTTCATTTTGCTTCTGGTTTTCACTGATTCTTTTGACAGCTTTTGTGGTATCCGCCGCACTTTCAGTCTCGCTGGCCATCGCTTCAAACTCGGCATCCAGCGCCGCCTCATCCTCATCGGGCATAAGGTTTTTATCACTTTGAGGCGCTTGATTATCCAGCGGTTTCACCTGGGATTTTGCCGACGCTTCAATCCTTGCTTTCCAGCTCTGGTGACATTTGGCGCATTTCACCTGGCGCCCGTGCGCCCCCAAAGTGGCCGGATCAACATCATAACGTGCCTGACAATTGGGGCAGGTAATCACATTCTTATCAATGTTTGCTTGTTCACTCACACCAAAATGATTAGTCAATTGTGATTAACACTCCCCAAACATAACGCTATAGGAAACACAGCATTACAATGCGCGACCTGTTATGATTAACAATCAATGATTCGAAAGGCATTTGCTTTGATCCGTTTTGAAAATGTTGGTTTGCAATATGGGAATGCACCCGAAATTCTTTCCGATCTTTCCTTCACCATAGATCCGGGATCATTCCATTTTCTGACCGGCCCGTCAGGGGCCGGAAAAACCTCTTTATTGCGCCTGTTTTTATTGTCCCTTCGCCCCACGCGCGGCACCATCACCATGTTTGGGAAAAAGGTAAACCGGCTCAATCAGGACCGCCTGCTTCAACTGCGCCGGCATATTGGCATTGTATTTCAGGAATTTCACCTTCTTGATCACCTGACCACCTTTGAAAATGTTGCACTACCTTTACGTGTTTTGGGGCAGAGTGAGGCCGAATATGCCTCTAATGTAAAAGAATTGCTTGAATGGGTTGGCCTTGGCAAACGCATGAATGCCCACCCCCCTCTTTTGTCCGGGGGGGAAAAGCAAAGAGCGGCCATTGCCCGCGCGGTTATTTCACGCCCCGATATCCTGCTTGCTGACGAGCCAACGGGAAATGTGGACCCGGATCTCTCCCAACGACTGGTCCATCTTTTTGCCGAACTGAACCGCATGGGCACCACTATTATTATTGCCACCCACGAACTTGAGTTGATGGAAAAATTCAACTATCCCCAAATGCAATTGTCCAACGGAGGTCTGACCTTTAATGGCTAAACCCACTCTCGTTCGCCCAGGCTCTGCACGACAACAAAGCTCTGCACGGCAACAAGGCGCTGCCCAACATCAGGGCACGGCAGCAAAAGATACCACAGCGCCCCAGGGAACCACGACACCAATCGTGCCCAAAAACTCCATTTCAAGCCGCACCCTGATGCTCTTGATTGCCATTATGACCTTTCTTTCCTGCGTCACACTGGGGGGGGTCATTCTGGTGCAAAAATCCGCCATCGCCTGGTCCAGTGAAGTGGGGCGCCAGATTACCATTCAAATCCGCCCCATTGCAGGGGAAGTCATGGAAAGCAATTTGCGCACCGCTATTGCTCTGGCCCAAAGCACCCCCGGCGTTTCCAAAGCCTATCCCCTCTCTCTTGAAGAAAGTCAGAAACTGCTTGAGCCGTGGCTGGGGTCGGGGCTGGACCTGTCCGCCCTTTCCATTCCCCGCCTGGTCATTGTCGAGCTGTCTTCTGCGCGCCCTGAAGACATTGAGCAATTGCGCGCCAAACTCGAAGCCATCAACGGGGCAACACTGGATACCCACGCCGCATGGCGTCAGCAACTCAACACCATGGCCGGCACATTCGTTATCTCCGGCCTGTTAATCCTTGCCCTGATACTGGCCGCAACAATTCTGGCGATAATTTTTGCCACCCGCGGCACCATGGCCTCCAATCGCGCCATTGTCGAGGTGCTGCATTTCATCGGCGCCTCCAACTCTTTTATCGCCGGGGAATTTCAGGGCCGGTTCTTGCGTATCGGCCTGCGCGGTGGCCTTATTGGCGGCCTGAGCGCCCTTATATTCTTTTTCGGCATTTCCCTGACCGTCTCAAATGCACTACCCTCCGCTGCCAACGCACAACTCAGCACACTTTTCGGATCTTTTTCCCTTGGTGCCGATGGTGTTTTGGCCATCATTATGCTGGTGCCCATAATTGCCGGGCTAACCGCCGCCACCTCACGCATGACCGTAAGAAGGTTTCTCAAGCACACCTCATAAAACCAGCCGGGGAACCTGGTGGGTTCAACAGCGCAAAACACTTGACCCGCTACAGGCTTCTCTATTTTATTGGCAAAAATTTCACTCTGCCAAAAACATCATCAGGAACCCTCACATGGTCATTCAAGCCGTACGTTCGGGCATTTTCTATACACTGTTCTTCCTGATAACCACGATTTTGTCACTGGTGGCGGCCCTCAGCCTGCTCGTCCCCCCCATTTCCCAAAAAGCAACCATGGCCATTGCAAACTTCTGGTGTCGGATAAACTTATTCCTGTTGCGATATGTGGTGGGTATCCGCTCGGTCGTTACCGGCATTGAAAATCTGCCTGAAGGTGCCTGCATCATCGCCTCCAAACATCAGTCCGACTGGGATACAATCACACTGTATCCCTTGCTTTCCCACCCCAGCTTTACCGCCAAAAAAGAACTTTTCAAAATTCCGCTTCTTGGCACCACTTTACGCCTGATGGATACTATTTCCATCGACAGAAAAAAACGCGGCGGCGCGCTATTGAGTCTGTTGGAGCAGAGCCAGCGGCAGATAAAAAAGGGCAGGCGCATATTTATTTTTCCAGAAGGCACCCGCAAGCCCCCTCTGGCCGAACCCAACTTTCGCTTTGGCACCGCCAAACTCTATGAAACCCTGAATGTGCCTGTTGTACCTGTTGCGCTGAATTCAGGCCTGTTCTGGGGTCGAAATTCCAAAATTCTCTGGCCCGGCATCGCCCGTGCCCATATCCTCAAACCAATTGAGCCGGGCCTGAGCGCCCACGAAATGCACGAACAGATGAGCACCGCCATTGAAGAAGAATCAACCCGGTTGATTTTACAGGCGGTAGAGGAAGGTTTGAGCCGCCCCATCAGCCCCGAACTGCGCGCCGCCATTACAAAAGCGCAACAGAATACACCCGCTTCCGACTAAATTCCCCACAATATGTTGACAATTTTACCGAGCAAACCCATATATATAGTGTTTGCTTCGTTTTGCTATTGACTTTGAAGTATTTTGTTCTATGTTTGTTCTAAATTTGGTGTTCTGCACCAATTGGGCAAATGCAAAAGAGGGTTCCATGTCATCAATTCAGGCTCAGGCCGCCCCCAACAAATTTTTTGGATCAAATGTGATCATTGGAAAGTCAATTTCTCCCAACCCATTAACGGGATCAGGCCCTATGTCCTCAGATATTCATGACCTTGGATTTCGCAATGATTTTACCAACTGGCGCGGACAATCCGGCACATTTTATTCTTTGAATGAAGTGAGTGTTGATGATTTTATCCTGAATGATGATTATCTTTATATGCTGGTGGCAAATGAGGTGGCTGTCTGGATAGGATCGGCCAGCGACCTGATTGAAGACAGCGCAAGCCGCGCACAATTTCGTCAGGCCGTAAAATCCGCCACCAAGGCCTATAGGCTACAGGCGCCTGACAATCAAAATCTGAAAATCGCACTGATTGCAGACCTTTTTCCCGGCCGGCCCGTCTCTTCTTTACACGCCGCCTGAAACATGTCTGCCAAAAGCATGCCCTCGGGCTCGACCCGTGGGTGTGCCGGTTTTGAGATAAAGACATGCGAAAACAAAAGACAAAGCATGTCGCATGAATATCAGTAAACACGACATGCTTG
>WFOP01000293.1 GCA_015487985.1 Hyphomicrobiales bacterium | reverse complement strand
GGGTTGCATTAATTCTGCTCTGGATTGCCGCCGCCGACTCTTTGAACAAACTCAGGATGAGGGGCACTGGCAATGACGGCAAGCGCCTGACCCTAGTTATTTTTGTGATTGTTTGTATAATGGGCATCAATTGTGAAACCAGAACAAGGCCGCGATGAAGCCCGTTATTTCTCATGCAAAGCAGATCGAGGCGGCTCTGGCCAGTCAGAGCGCTGCGCATCAGCCGCTGGTGGCTTCATGGCAACGTTCGGCAAATCTGCATAAGCTTGAGCCTCAGCGCCCCACCACGGCAAGGCGACTTTCTCCCGAGGAATTCAGGGAAACACGGGAAAAGCTGGCCCCGCTGGTTCACAATGCGCAAAATTATCTGGATCGGCTTTATCAGGCCATTGGGGGGGATGGGTGTTGTGTTCTCCTGGCGGATAAGGATGGAGTGCCGGTGGCGCGTCGCGGCTCTCAGTGCGATGATGTGACATTTCAGGAATGGGGGTTGTGGACCGGCACAATCTGGAGTGAGGACAGCGAGGGCACCAATGGCATTGGCACCTGTATTGTTGAAGAACGCGCGCTGACCATCCATAAGGGGCAGCATTTTCATTCCAAAAATATCGGTCTTTCGTGCACCGCTTCGCCTATCTTTGACCATGATGGACAACTGGTGGCGGCGCTGGATGTTTCTTCGTGTCGTTCGGATTTAACGCCGGGATTTTCCCGCCTGATTTCCATGGCGGTGATTGATGCGGCGCGTCAGATTGAAATGACGCATTTTGAAAATCATTTCAGCGAGGCCCGGGTTGTTCTGGCGACACCGCCGGAAGGATTTGGCCGGAGGGGACATGTTGTGCCGGGGGCCTCCCTGCTGGCGGTGGACCGGGATGAGCTGGTTATCGGGGCGACGCGGGCGGCACGAAAACTGTTTGACCTGAGTGATGAGGATCTGAAAAATCCGCAGCCACTGAGCATGTTATACGGGCAGGAGGCTTCCGATGCGCAAAATTATGCGCAGGTGGGGCGGCGCACCATATCGCAGGCGCTTGCCAGAAGCGGGGGTAATGTCTCGGCTGCCGCACAAGCCCTTGGCGTGAGCCGGGCCACGCTTTATCGCAAACTCAAGCAACTTAAACTGCCTTAGGGGCGCTGTTTTTCAAAAGTTTCTTTCACGGTGGCTGTTTTTGTCCCGAACTGTCTCAGAATTGCGACAGTTCAGCGCGTCAATGGTTTGTTGGCAGGTGACGCTTTTGGCTTTGTGTCCCATGATCCCGACATCTTTTGATCAGAACGGGAGGAATATATATGTCTTTTCAATTCAAGGAAAAATACGGCAATTATATCGGCGGGGAATGGGTTGCGCCCGTTGATGGACAGTATTTTGACAATGTGTCACCGGTAAACGGCAAAGTGCTGTGCCAGATTCCGCGCTCCAACGCCAAGGATATTGAGTTGGCGCTCGACGCAGCACATGCGGCAAAGGACGCATGGGCGGCAACCAGCGTTACTGAGCGCAGTCTGATGCTTAACAAAATCGCGCAGGTGATGGAGGACAATCTGGCGGTGCTGGCGGAAGCGGAAACATGGGATAATGGCAAGCCGATCCGGGAAACAACCGCTGCCGATATTCCGCTGGCGGTTGACCATTTCCGCTATTTTGCCTCGGTTATCCGGGCGCAGGAGGGCTCAATCAGTGAGCTTGACGGCGACACGGTGGCCTATCATTTTCAGGAGCCGCTTGGCGTTGTGGGGCAGATTATCCCCTGGAACTTCCCCATATTGATGGCGGCCTGGAAACTGCCCCCGGCATTGGCGGCGGGCAATTGTGTGGTGCTGAAACCTGCTGAGCAGACTCCGGCGTCAATTTTGGTGATGCTGGAACTTATTGCGGACATTCTGCCCGCCGGTGTTCTTAATGTCGTCAACGGATTTGGCCTTGAGGCGGGCAAGCCTTTGGCCACGTCCAAGCGCATTGCAAAAATCGCCTTTACCGGGGAAACAACAACCGGTCGTTTGATTATGCAATATGCTACGCAAAATCTTATCCCCTCCACGCTGGAACTGGGGGGCAAGTCGCCCAACCTGTTTTTCTCCGATGTGATGCGCGAAGATGATGCGTATCTGGACAAGGCAGTGGAGGGTTTTGTTTTGTTTGCCTTTAATCAGGGTGAAGTTTGTACCTGTCCTTCCCGTGCTCTCATTCAAGAGGATATTTATGAGGAGTTCATGGCTAAATGCCTGGCGCGCACCGAAGCGATTATTCAGGGCAATCCGCTTGATGGCGCCACCATGCTGGGGGCGCAGGCATCCGAAGAGCAACTGGAAAAAATTCTTTCCTATTTTGATATTGCCCGCAAGGAGGGCGCCAATATTCTCACCGGTGGGGAACAGCTGAAACCGGGGGGCGATCTGGATGGCGGGTTTTATGTAAAACCGACCATTATCGAGGGTAAAAATTCGATGCGGGTATTTCAGGAGGAAATCTTTGGGCCGGTTGTTTCGGTCTGCACCTTTAAGGGTGATGATGAAGCGCTTGAGATTGCCAATGACACGCTTTATGGCCTTGGGGCCGGGGTGTGGAGCCGCGATATCAACCGGTGTTATCGTTTTGGCCGGGCGATCAAGGCCGGCCGGGTGTGGACAAACTGCTATCATGCCTATCCCGCCCATGCGGCATTCGGGGGCTATAAGCAATCGGGTATCGGGCGTGAAAACCATCTGCAAATGCTGGGCCATTATCAGCAGACCAAGAATATGCTGGTCAGCTATTCGCCCAATAAGCTGGGATTCTTTTAATCAACAAGGCTGACAAATGA
Organism: Hyphomicrobiales bacterium; assembly: GCA_015487985.1. Lineage (GTDB taxonomy): Bacteria > Pseudomonadota > Alphaproteobacteria > Rhizobiales > Devosiaceae > DROE01. The sequence goes on along the minus strand of WFOP01000293.1, from coordinate 3,813 downwards.
ATGTTTGGGGCGTATCATTGGCAGATACGCCCCTTTTGTTTATGAACTGAGATGAAAGGACAGGCCGATGGCTGAAAAGGTGGTTGCTACCGAAGCGGCGCTGGAACTTATCAGGCAAATTGAAGCGGTTCATGGTCCCCTGATGTTTCATCAGTCCGGGGGGTGCTGCGATGGCTCGGCCCCCATGTGTTACGCCAAGGGGGAGTTGTTTCTTGGTGACAATGATATTTTGCTGGGGGAAATCGGGGGGGCGGAATTTTATATCGGAGCCGATCAATATGAGACGTGGAAGCATACCAGTCTCACCATTGATGTGATCGATGGCAAGGGGGGCATGTTTTCTCTGGATAACGGCACCGGCAAACGCTTTATCACCCGCTCGAATGTTTGCGAGGCTTATTATGTCATTCAAGGGGGTTGTTGCACAAAGATTTCACTCTGCCGGGTTGGCCGAACAAGCCGGGGAAAACGGCAAAAGTGAAAGCCGACTTTTCAATTCCGGCTTTCACCCTGATGCAATTCGTTCAGACTAAGCCAGTTTACCCGTCATACGGCGCCATGCGTCCGAGTTGTGGACCCATGGACAAGCCATTGTTCCTGCATAGGCCAGCCCCAGAAGAACGGCGGAACTGAACCATAAATCCACCGGGTTTTTCAAAGCATAAAGCAGATAATAGATGAAGGCGTACCAGATGACGGTTTCAATGGCACCCCAGAACCATACTGACGTTTTCATGAGAAAATACCTCCGTCTGTTTAGTTTAAGGGAAACAGAAGCGCCCGACATTCGGGGGAAAACCCAATTTTGAATGGAAGCGTCATTCCGCTTCTTACACCCTGAAATGTGGGGATTCATGATGGGGTTTTCAACGCCGGATTCAAATATTTATTGCCAGAGGCGGTCGGGCGAAATCGGCGCAAACCCTGCGCGGTGGCCCCCGCTTGTGTTGCAAAGCGAAGGCCTGGATTAAAATTTTTAGAAATTGTAGTTCAAACCAACCCGTAACAGGCTTGCGGCATTGGTGAAGCCATACGGTTCTTCGTTGTTGGTATAGCTTCTGTATTCCGGAAACTGCATCTGCAGATATTCCACTTTAGCCGACAGGTTATCGGATACGGCATATTCAATGCCCGCGCCATAAACCAGACCGGTATGAATACCGGTGTTATAGGTGTTTTGCGTGGCATCGTTGTCGCCAAGGATAACCTCGTTGGTTTGCATAATGGCCATACCGGCAGTGCCGTAGACCATCATGTCACCAACCGTATAGCCGACGCGGGGACGTAATGTTCCCCACAGACCTCCATACTGGCTTTTCCAGATGTGACCGTCCCACATATCCAATCTGTCGGGTGCGGAAAAGTTCATTACACCCAAATCGCCTTCGACACCAACAACCAGATTGTTGCCAACCTGCTGATTGTAACCAAGGGAAATTGAACCCAGATATCCGCTTGGGTTTGCAGTTTCAACGCTTAGATGATCATTTCCGTTGCGATCATAAAAGGTACTGGAGTTACCCATCCCGCCGCCAAGACTGGCGCCAAAGTAAAACCCTGTCCAGCGTTGGCTGTTACTGCTGCTTGAATACAAGAAGTCAGGGGCCACCGCCGTTGAGTCCTTTTGTCCAAGAGATTGCGCCTGAGCGCCCGAAATTGCCAGAATAAACGGCAGGATTGAGGCTAGCGTTGGTGCTACCCAGGATTTGTTTCCTTTTGTTATGGGCCATTTTGATTTTTTGACCCGTTTTCTTGTTAAGAACTCCCCACTGTTCACCCGAATTTTATTTGAGTGAATGTTCGTCAATTATTCCTCCTGTAACAGTTTATTGTTGAACTCAAATTCTGCAAATTTAATCAATTGCAGTGGGTTCAACGTGTCGAGAGATTTAGACGGGAGGGTGGTGGGTATGTGACGTTTTGTGGCTATCTTTGTGGGTATTCCTTGACCGATTTGTGAAGTCGGGCAGCGTTATTTGCTGAGGGTTAATAGTTTGTTAGCTATATTTGGCAGAACAAAGTATGGGGTGTTTCCGGACCGAAAACGCCCCGTTTGAAACAGGTAAGTGCTTTGTTGGCTATTTGCTTTATTTTGAAATTTCAGCCTCGATCCAGTCGCCAACTGTTTGCACTACTTCGGGCGCCATTGCTCGCTTGAGTTGCTCGCCATAGTCGGCATATCCGCTTTTGTCCCCTTCTATGCGCAGTATATGGCTAAGGCAGGGAATCAGTACATGGGTTGCTTTTTCGCCGATTATTTTGGCGATTTCTGCGCCCTCCTCGGGGGGGCATTGGGCATCTTTCCCGGCAACAAAAACCAGCGTTGGCACCTGGATTGTTTCAAAGACCCTTGAGGGGGAGATATTGAGCAATTCGCGGATCCATTTGGCTTCAACACGTTTGAAGCCGTGCCATAAAACCGGTTTTGAACTGTTGCGCACCCGCCGGATCAGCTTGCGGTTGCCCTTTACCACGCCCCCGTTGATAGCGGCAACAAGACGGGGGATCCATGCTTGCGGCCCCTTGGACTGATCTAGAAAATCCTGCATGACAGCCCCTTGCATCTCCAGAAGCTGTTCAAGCTCAGTTATGAACGGGCAAAGCAATAGCAGTCCCTCAATGTCGCATTCCTGTGCAACCTGGGGGGCAATGAGGGTTCCTTCGGAATGGCCAAGCAGAAAAATTTGTGAAATGTCATCTGAATTTCTGAAGTGTTTTGTTATGGCGATGGTGTCTTTTACAAAATCCAAATGGCCCGCCGACATATAATCACCGGTGCTTTGGCCGATACCGCGCTTGTCGTAGCGGAAACAGGCAATGTTTCGGGACGCCAGATTTTCAGCCAGCACATTGAAAATGTTCAGTTTTTGATATGCGGTGTTTGAATCCCGATCCAGCGGGCCGCTTCCGTGAATGCAGATCACAAGCGGGTGGGGGCCATTTTTGAGCGGGGTGGTGAGGGTTCCGGCAAGTGTGATGTCACCGTTTTTGATTTTCAGCTCTTTGTTTTGCAAACGGCAGCCCTCCAAAAAGTTTCAGTTTTTTCGTTAAGTCGTTTTATTCATTTTGGTTTTTTGGTTGCCACTTTCAAGGCCAGCGGCAAGAACTAATAAATTGCAAAAATGTAAAAAATATTTGACATGCAGTCTGGTTTATCTTACTTGGTGCATGAAAAACATTACATGAAGTAATATATATCAGACAGTGAGGTTAAAATGTCCTATCAGGAGAAAACCATTTTTGTGAACTTTATTTCCAGCATTCTGGTGTTCGCAACATACGGGTATTTCATGATACAGATGTATCAGGATGGTCTGTTTGTGGGGGACGCGGGGGCGCAGCTTGTTGGAAAATCCATCCTGTGGCTGATTGCGGGCGGGGTTGTTGTTCTTATCGTTGCGCACATCGTGTTCAACATCATTTATGCGATCGTCAAACGGGAGCCCAACCCCAGCTTTGTGGTGGATGAGCGCGACAAGCTGATTGAGTTGCGCGCCTTGCGGGTTGCCTATTATGTGCTGGGGGCCGGGTTTGTCGGAGCGATGGCGGCGCTGGCCATGGGGTATGGGGTGTTTATCACCTTCAATATTCTGATTGTCTCCCTTTTGATATCCGGTTTGGCGGAAAGCCTGACGCAGTTATATCTGTATCGCCGGGGGTTTTGACATGAGCAAAACGCCGCCGGGAAAAATGGGCATCCGCAATAATATTCGCCGCCTGCGTTTCGAAAATGACGAAATGACGCAAAAACAACTGGCGGAAATTGTGGGTGTGACGCGCCAGACAATTGTTGCCATCGAGAACGCGAAATAT
>WFOP01000292.1 GCA_015487985.1 Hyphomicrobiales bacterium | reverse complement strand
GCCATAACGGTCATCGCCGAATTTTCCACATCCGCCAATATCCGCACCGCGTCGCGCTGAAAGGCCCGCCCCGCATCCGACAGGATCAATCGCTGGCGCACCCGGTCAAACAATTGCACTCCAAGGCGCTTTTCAAGGGAGTTGATCGAGCGGCTGATGGCGCTTTGGGTGAGGTTGAGCGCCGTTGCCGCCCGCGTTGTTCCCCCCGTTTGCGCGCACACGCAAAAGGCCTGCAACTCGGAAATTGTTGGAATATACACCTGGCGCATTGGCTCATTCACCCCACACTTAACAATTATAACTCATAAATCAACAATATTTTCGCGTTGGTTTTGCTAAAAAAACTCAAATACAATGATTTCAACTCATTATCATTCAATCTGCCTTTTGCACAACCCGTTTCAGAACAACCCCGGATTTCCCCATGAGCACACCCGCTAACACCCCAGAACTCAAAGCCAAGGACCGCCCCGCCCTCTCCGGTTTTTCATGGGCCGACCCGCTCTTGTTTGAACAGCAGCTAAGCGAAGAAGAACGCATGATAAGCGGTGCCGCCAGGGCCTTTGCAGAGGACCAATTGGCCCCGCGCATTGAACAGGCCTATCTCAACGAAACCACCGACCCTGACATTTTTGCCAGAATGGGGGAAACCGGATTACTCGGCGTCACCCTGCCCCCTGAATATGGCGGCATCGGCGCATCCTATGTTGCCTATGGGCTTGTGGCACGCGAAATCGAACGCATAGATTCAGGCTATCGCTCCATGATGAGCGTTCAATCCTCTTTGGTCATCTACCCCATTTATGCCTATGGCAGCGAGGCTCAACGCCAAAAATACCTGCCAAAACTGGCCAGCGGCGAATGGATTGGCTGTTTCGGCCTCACCGAACCTGACGCCGGCTCCGACCCCGGCGCCATGAAAACCACCGCCAAAAAAACAGCCCATGGATATGTGCTGAACGGCAATAAAACCTGGATTTCCAATTCGCCAATCGCCGATATTTTTGTTGTCTGGGCCAAATCTGAAGCCCATGACAACGCCATTCGCGGCTTTATTCTGGAAAAGGGCATGGCGGGTTTGTCCGCCCCCAAAATCGGCGGCAAGCTTTCCCTTCGCGCCTCCATAACCGGCGAAATCGTCATGCAGAATGTTGAAGTGAGCGAGGAGGCCTTATTGCCCGATGTCACGGGCCTCAAAGGGCCTTTTGGCTGTCTTAATCGCGCCCGTTACGGCATCGCATGGGGCGTCATGGGGGCGGCGGAAGATTGCTGGCTGCGCGCGCGCCAATACGGGCTGGACCGCAAACAATTCAACAAACCCCTCGCCGGCACTCAATTGTTTCAGAAAAAACTGGCCGACATGCAGACAGAAATCACCCTTGGCCTGCAGGCGGCCCTTCAGGTCGGACGCCTGTTCGACGCGGGCAAAGCCGCCCCGGAAATGATTTCACTCATCAAGCGCAACAATTGCGGCAAGGCGCTTGATATCGCCCGCAATGCCCGCGACATGCATGGGGGCAACGGCATTCAAATCGAATATCATGTGATGCGCCACGCCCAGAATCTGGAAACCGTAAACACCTATGAAGGCACCCACGATGTGCACGCCCTCATTCTGGGGCGCGCCCAAACCGGCATTCAGGCCTTCTTTTAACAAGCGAGGCAAAAAACATGACCCACGCCCTTTCAGGCCTGAAAGTTGTCGAACTTGCCAGAATTCTTGCCGGTCCGTGGGCGGGACAAACCCTTGCCGATCTGGGCGCTCAGGTCATCAAGGTTGAAAGCCCTGAAGGGGACGACACACGAAAATGGGGGCCGCCATTTATCGACAATCATGGAGAAACCGCTGCCGCCTATTTCCACGCCTGCAATCGGGGCAAACGCTCGGTGATCGCTGATTTTTCCACCCAGGAGGGGGCCGAATTAGTGCGCGATCTGGCTCGGGATGCCGATATTCTGATTGAAAATTTCAAAGTGGGTGGTTTGAAAAAATACGGCTTGGACTATCAGTCATTGCACAAAATAAATCCGACCCTGATCTATTGTTCCATCACCGGATTTGGCCAGACCGGCCCCTATAAAAACCGCACAGGGTATGATTTTCTCATTCAGGGCATGTCCGGCATTATGGACCTGACGGGGGAGCCAGAGGGCACGCCGCAAAAGATGGGGGTCGCCTTCACTGACATTTTTGCCGGTCTTTATTCAGTGATTGCCATTCAGGCCGCCCTCATTCAGCGCCAGAAAACCGGCCTTGGCCAACATATCGACATTTCCCTGCTCGACACGATGACCGGCGTGCTGGCCAATCAATCCATGAACTTTCTGGCCACCGGCACCGCCCCCAAACGCTTGGGAAACGCCCATCCCAACATTGTGCCCTACCAGACCTTCCCCGCCAGCGATGGTCACTTTATCCTTGCGGCGGGCAATGACAGCCAGTTTGCAAAAACCTGTAAAACCCTTGGCCTTGAGCAATTGGCAAACGATCCTTTATTTGCCAGCAATGCCAGCCGGGTTAAAAACCGGGATCAACTGGCCAAACTTTTAAGCGCAAAAACAATCAGCTGGAAAATGGCAGACATTCTTGCCGCGCTGGAAAAAGCAGGCGTGCCCGCCGGGCCAATCAACACGGTGGCTGATATTT
>WFOP01000291.1 GCA_015487985.1 Hyphomicrobiales bacterium | reverse complement strand
TTGGTCACCTGATCAATCTCATGGTCTAAATTTTGTCAGTTAAAAAGCACTCAATAATGATAAAAAACCACGCAATAATGGCGCCCTTATAACTGCCAAAGCGAAACCAGACCATTCAGAGCCTTTCCCTGAATAGGTGCCGCATCCAATCCTAGCATAGTTTTTGTCTGTTCGCCTAGAACCCGAATGAAACGTTGCTCAAAACTTTCCGGCAACGGATATACCTGCCAAACTGGCAAGTTTTCATCAACATCAAGTGTTTCAAGCCAGTTGATGGCTTCGGCCTGTCCGCCAAATTCGTCAACCAGACCAACATTGTGGGCCACGCGGCCATTTACAATGCGCCCGTCGGCCAATGTCAGCACTGCCCGGCGCGACAGGCCGCGCCGATCAGCCACTATATCAACGAACCAGTTATAGCTGTCATCCACCAGATTTTGCAAACTGGCGCGGACCTCCTCGGACATTGGTTCATCCGCATCAGGTTCGGCCTTGAGCGGCCCTGACACAACTTTGTCAAAATCTATGCCGATTGTGTTAAGCAAACCCGAGGCATCCATATGGTTGAACAAAACGCCAATAGAGCCGACAATGGAGAGCCTGCGGGCAAAAATGCGGTCGGTGCCAACAGCTGCCATATAGGCGGCGGAGGCCCCCAACTCGTTTATTACCGCCACAACCGGCTTGTTGGCTCTCAAAGTGCTTAGGGCTTCGTAAATCTCTTCTCCCCCTGCCGTTGTACCACCGGGGGAATTGATCCGAACGATCACTGCCTTGACGTTTTCATCTTCCTTCAGGTCCTCAAGCACCGCCATGCGCCGGGCATCAGTGACAATGACACCTTCAATGCTGACCAGGGCGATATAATCCGTATTTGATCTGGAAAATTCACTGTTCAGCCGCGCACCAAGCGCCAACACGGCCAGCGCCAGAGCGACAAATCCAAACATACGCCAGCGCCCGCGCGAACGGCGCAGGGCACGCAAAAGCGGATATTTGTTGTCCGGTCGTGATACGGAAGGAGTGGGGTCTTCGTTCATTTGCCGCTCTTTTTTTCAAGGCATACTACAGCATGTCCGGCAAAAGTGGAAACCGGTTTTGGGACAAAAAGCCCCGCGATCCAAATTCAATTGAATCGCGAGGTAAAATACTTGCTTAAAGAAACAAAGGCGACTTGGAGCATTGTCAGTTTTGATTGAATCAAAACCTGTACTCCAATTTTATTCTAGCGCGTTTTCGAACCGGATAACCGGCGCCGCCCACAGGTCAGGCCCGAGGGCATGCTTATCCTGAAAACGCTCTAGTCGTCGTCTTTGTCCTGAAGGGCAGCACCCAGAATGTCGCCGAGTGAAGCACCGGAAGATGATGAACCATACTGGGCCACCGCTTCTTTTTCTTCGGCAATTTCAAGGGCTTTGATCGACAGGCCAACCCGGTGAGTTTTCTTGTCGAACTGGGTGATGCGTGCGTCCACCTTATCGCCAACTGCAAAACGTTCAGAACGCTGTTCGGAACGATCACGGCTCAGGTCAGAACGGCGAATGAACGATGTCATTTCAGTGTCGCCAATGCTCACCTCAATGCCACCGTCATTAACCTGGGTCACAACACAGGTCACAACCGCACCACGGCGCAGGCCGCCCCCGTCCTGGGACTCGGCTTCACCTGAGGCAAGCTGTTTAATCCCCAATGAGATGCGCTCTTTTTCAATATCGACATCAAGCACGATGGCTTTTACCGTATCGCCGCGCTCATAGTCGGCAAGAGCTTCTTCACCGGGACGTTTCCAATCCAGATCGGAAAGGTGAACCATGCCATCAACATCCCCGTCAAGGCCGATAAACAGGCCAAATTCGGTTTTGTTTTTGACTTCCCCTTCAACAATGGAGCCAACAGCGTGGCTTTCCGTAAAGCTGTCCCAGGGATTGTCATTACACTGCTTCAGGCCAAGGGAGATACGGCGTTTTTCCGGATCAACCTCAAGAACCATGGCTTCAACTTCCTGAGTTGTTGAAACAATTTTACCCGGATGCACATTTTTCTTGGTCCAGCTCATTTCCGAAACGTGGATCAGCCCTTCAATGCCCGGCTCCAACTCAACAAATGCACCATAATCGGTGATGTTGGTCACGCGGCCGGTAAACTTGGCCCCCGTTGGGTATTTGGCATCAATGCCTTCCCATGGGTCGGTTTCAAGCTGTTTCATGCCAAGGGAAATACGATGGCTTTCAAGATTGATGCGCACGATCTGCACCTTGATGGTTTCACCAATGGTGAGAACATCAGAGGGGTGATTTACGCGACGCCAGGCAATGTCGGTGACGTGAAGCAGGCCATCAATGCCCCCAAGGTCAACAAACGCACCATAGTCGGTGATGTTTTTGACCACACCTTCAACTGTCTGACCTTCTGCAAGGCGACCAACGATTTCCGAGCGCTGTTCCGCACGGCTTTCTTCCAGAATGGCGCGACGCGACACAACGATGTTGCCCCGGCGTTTGTCCATTTTAAGAACCTGAAAAGGCTGGGGAACGTTCATCAGCGGGCCAATATCGCGAATGGGGCGAATGTCCACCTGAGAGCGGGGCAAAAAGGCAACCGCCCCCTGCAAATCAACGGTAAAGCCGCCTTTGACCTGATTGAAGATGACACCTTCAACCTTTTCGTCATTTTCAAATTGTTTTTCAAGACGGGTCCAGCTTTCTTCGCGACGGGCTTTTTCACGGCTAAGAACCGCTTCACCCATGGCATTTTCCACCCGGTCCACATAGACCTCAACTTCGCTGCCCACTACAATTGAGCCGTCTTTACCTGCAGCGCCAAATTCCTTGAGGGGAATGCGCCCTTCGGTTTTCAGCCCCACATCAATGATCGCTAGGTCTTTTTCAATCGCGACCACTTTGCCCTTGACCACGGTGCCTTCAAGGGGTTCGTGATCCATGAAAGAATCCATCAACAGGGCTTCAAAATCTTCGGTTGTCACAGTTTGCTGTGCCATTTGTACTCCAATATGCGCGTCATTCGGTTTGATTAAAAAAAGCAAAAAGAAGGTTCATAAAACTCCGCCCATATTGATTGTCCAAAAGAACAGGCAATATCCTGACGCGTCGGGGGTCAAATGAAACCATCCATTGCAAATCTTGCAAATGCAGATCATGATATGTGTCAGAACAGTATATTCGCTGCCGGTTTTGCCGACCCGCCCGTGCGCGCCACAACAAAGTTCAAAGGTTTGAATTTGGACCGTTTACCCGTCCATCCCCTGATCTGTTGCTTTGTTTACAAGCGCGATTGCCGCCTCTAACGCCGCTTCTATATCCAATTCACTGGTATCTAGCAAGAGGGCACCTTCTCCGGGGTAAAATGCCCCGGCGGGGTTTTCCTTGTCACTTTCATCACGCAAGCGAATCTGATCCAGAACATGGGCTTCATTCACCTCAATTCCCTGCGCCTGCAATTGTCTGGTCCGGCGCGCAGCGCGCACCTGCGCAGAGGCGGTGATGAACAGTTTGGCCTCAGCCTGCGGGCAGATACGCGAGCCGATATCACGCCCGTCAAGCACTGCACCGCCATCCTGAGTGGCAAAATCGGTTTGCACTTCAAACAAAGCGGCCCGCACCCGTGGAATGCGCGCGACTTTTGCGGCCGCCATCGCAACGTCTGCGGCCCCCAACACGATTGGATCCAGCCGGGTTACATCCAGATTTCTGGCCAGCTCTTCAGCCCGATCCACAAGGTCGGGCGCACTAAGATCGGGCGCATTTAACTGCTCCAGCAGGGCATGCCCCACGGCACGATAAAGCAACCCCGTATCCATGTAGGGCAAACCAAAATGCTGTGCCAGGCCTTTGGCAATTGTTCCTTTTCCCGACGCTGCGGGTCCATCAATGGCGATAATCATATTATTCCTCACCCGAACCATATGCACATTTATGTGAAAAACAATCAGTTTTTAGACAGAAAATTGCCATCCCCCCCCCAAAGGCATGCCGTGGAATGTTCCGGCTGCAAAAATAAGCATTTGACAGAGGCCGGCTAGTTGAGTAACCGGTCAAATTGGCCTATTCAGGCGGGCAAAAGTCTTTTACGGCAAATTCAGAAATTTTTTACGAAGGATATAGCAATGGCTGATGACAAGCGCGGAACAAAACGCCAATGCGAACATTGCGGGATGAAATATTACGACCTTAACCGGGATCCCATTTTGTGTCCCGGCTGTAAGGAACCCTATGTGGAACCTGCTGAACCAACACCGCGCAAGGCCAAAACTCCTGCGGAAGAAACACCCGATGCGGAAAAGAACCTGAGCCAGGTTGAAATAGATCCCGCAGCGGCAGAAGCCGGGGCTGAAGTTGTATCATTTGAGGAAGCTGAAGCGGTCGTGGACGGGGATGATGCCGGCGTTGTGGATCCTGAGGTTATCACGGACGAAGTCATCACGGACGTTGAAGGGGTTGAAGATATCGGTGGTGAAGTGGACAATTCGTTTGTTGAAGACGAAGATGATGACGTGAACGCTGAAAACTTTGGCCTGAACACCGCCAAAGACGACGAATGAGAGGTTGGGAGAACCCGACCAATAAAATAGTTTTTACATACGAATTTAGGCTTGCGTCTTTTGGGGCACTTGCCTAGATTGCGCGCCGAACCTCCTGATTTTGTTGTGGGCAGGTTCGGCATAAATTGATGGGGCCATAGCTCAGTTGGGAGAGCGCTTGCATGGCATGCAAGAGGTCG
>WFOP01000290.1 GCA_015487985.1 Hyphomicrobiales bacterium | reverse complement strand
TCCCATGCAGCAATCCTGTGCGGTCTTTCCAAATGCCGGGGCCACAATGGTGTGGTAATGGCAGCCGATTTGCAGGACCCGCCCGAAGCAATTCCTTCACTGCTGGAGGAGCGCAAAAACAATGCTGAAATCGTCTGGGCGGTTCGTGAGCAACGCCTGGGGGAAAGCTTTTTTACTCTTGCGTCTTCTCGTATCTTTTATTGGCTTATGCGCACCGTTGTCGGGTTGAAAAACTTCCCGGCAAACGGCGCGGATTTTTTTCTGGTCAGCCGCAAGGTCATTGATGTTCTAATGCAGTTCAGGGAACGCAATGTGAATGTGTTCGCATTGCTGATGTGGATTGGATATTCTCAGGCACAGGTCACCTATGACAAACAGGCGCGCAAAAGCGGTCGTTCCGGATGGACGTTTCGCCAGAAAGTCAGCTTGTTGATCGACTCCATTGTTTCATTTTCCTTTGCGCCGGTTCGCTTGCTCGCCATCATGGGCATTTTTACAACATTTGGCGGGTTTATATATGCGTTGACCATTACGGTGCGCGCCATGTTTGGCATCATTCCCGTTGACGGGTGGTCCTCGCTTATGGTGGTGGTTCTGCTTTTTGGCGGTGCCACACTGACCATGACAGGCGTATTGGGGGAATATGTCTGGAGAATTCTGGTGGAAGCGCGCGGGCGGCCTGCTTTTATTGTGGATCAATTCGTCGGTTTTGAGAAAGACGAGCAAAACCCGGTTGGTAAAACGGAGAGCGATCGTGGCTAAGCGAAAAAAAATACTGGTAACTGGCGGCGCGGGTTTTATCGGCAGCCATCTGGTTGATATATTGCTCGCTGAAGGAAACTTGGTGGTGGTTCTCGATGATTTTTCGGTCGGGTTGGAGGAAAATCTTGCTGCCGCAAGGCAAACGGGAAACCTGGAGGTGATAAAAGGCTCCATATGTGATGAATCTGCGGTGGCAGGCGCAATTTCAGGGTGTGATATTGTATACCATCTGGCGGTGCAATGCGTGCGTCGCTCGCTGGGGGAGCCGAGGGAATCCCATGATGTAAACGCCACCGGAACGCTGGTGGTGCTGGAAGCTGCCCGCGCAGAAAATGTTCAACGGTTTATCTATTGCTCCTCTTCTGAGGTTTATGGAAATTCATCAACGGGGGTTCTGGAGGAGGACAGCACGCTGTGCCAGCCCGTAACTGTTTACGGGGCAGCAAAACTCGCGGGCGAATGTTATGCAAACGCATATTTGCGAACCTATCATTTACCAACCGTTGTTGTTCGCCCCTTCAATGCCTACGGCCCCAGAGCCTACACAACCGGCATGCGCGCAGAGGTCTTGCCGCGTTTTATTGCACGTGCGCTCAATGGTTTGCGGCCCATCATATTCGGAGACGGAAGCAATGGTCGCGATTTCACCTATGTAACCGAAATCGCCCGGAGTCTGGCAATAATCGGGACGGCAGAAAACGTAGTTGGTGAAACCATAAACATTGCCTATGGCCGTATGGTCAGCGTTACTCAACTCGCAGAATTGGTTCTTGGTGCCTTAAATCGCAATGATCTTGATATAGAATATGACAGGGCGCGGCCCGGTGACGTGGAACAATTGCACGCCGGGACTGAAAAGGCATCGCGCCTGATCGGTCATGAGCCATCCATATCCATCGAAAAAGGGGTGGAAAAATATATCGCCTGGATCAGGCAGCAAACCCATGACTATTCGGAGCTTCTTGGCTCATCGGATAGAAATTGGGATCAATCGGTGAAGTGATGCAAACAATGAATTCAACTATATGAACAAGTTGCCCAAAACCGTTCGCACCGTTGCATTCAGTCGGCCCGGAACGGGTCTTCAAGAGGCGATAGCTGCCGCTGATGTCGTAAAAAGCGGCTGGATTGTTGGTGGCCCGCGCCTTTTGGAGCTGGAAAAAGCCTTCGCCAGCACCTGCAACACCAAATTTGCAATAGGGGCGTCCTCCTGGACAACAGCGGCATTTCTGGTTCTCAAGGCACTTGGTATTGGCCCCGGGGATGAAGTCATCGTGCCATCACTTACCTTTATAGCCTCCGTAAATGTCATCAGACATGTTGGTGCGACGCCTGTATTTGTTGATGTTGACGAAGGCACCTACAATATTTGTCCCGATAAAATTGAAGCCCTTATAGGGGACTCAACCAAGGCGATATTGCCCATAGATCAACTTGGGTTGCCCTGCGAAATCGACAAAATCCAGGCAATCGCTGACAAGCACAATCTCCTGGTTATTCAGGATGCTGCCTGTTCGATTGGCAGCAGGTTTCGCGATCGGCCCACCGGGTGCGGCGCGCCCGTTGCCATATTCAGCCTGCATGCGCGCAAGGTTGTTACAACCGGCGAGGGGGGGATGATCGTCACCAGTGATGAAAGGCTTGCAAAAAAACTGCGCCTGCTCAGGCATCAGGGAATGTCATTGTCGGACTATGAACGTCATGGGTCTTTGCCGACCAAATTTGAGGAGTACCCCGAAATCGGCTATAATTTTCGCTTGACGGATATTCAGGCGGCAATTGGTGTTGTTCAAATGTCTCGGTTAAATGCGATGCTGGAGCGGCGCAATTGGATTGCACAGGCATATATCAAGCGGCTTTCTCATCTCAAAAATTTGCAAATGCCTGCGGTTCCCGCACATATAGTTCCCAATTGGCAGTCTTTTCAGCTCTGCATCTCCAAAAATTCAGGATTGGGGCGCAATGAAGTTATGGAAAAGCTGCATGCCAGAGGAGTTGCCACTCGACGTGGTGTGATGGCCTCGCATCTTGAGCCTCCATATCGGGGCTATCGGGCAGATCTGCCGGTAACGCAAGATTTGGCAAAACGCTCATTTCAACTGCCGATATTCCCGGACATGAGCGATGAGGAAATCGAATATGTCATTCTGGCTGTAGAACAAGTAGCGGCTTAGTATGAATTTATACCGGTTGCAGTGGTTCGGGGGGTGAATGTAAAGATTGCGGGGTGTTTCCCTGGTTGCTGGCATGAGCCTCTCGGGGCCCCCATGATAAACCATGGCGGCCGGCCTTGCCTCCGATGCTGATATCTGCAATGCCAAAAGAAGAATTGTAAAGTGGACGCAGGGATTTTAGCAACTGTATCAGTTGAGCATATTCTTTTGGGGTAGCCGCTCTGATAAAATTTGTATAAACGCCGCTTGGTATCGTTTATTGCAAACGTATATGGCGGTTTTATTGGGGCGGGTTTTTTACAATGGATGATAACGTAAACGAGCGCGCATCAGGTCGGGCAGAAAAAAACGCCGATTTTGAAATAGAGCAACTGCGAAAACAGCTCCAGGACTCGCGCCGGGATGTAACACTGGCAGCCCTTCGCTATAGAGAACTTGAAAACAAACTGCTGGAAGTTGCTGCAAATCCGGCTCCTTACTGGCTTAAAAGCAGGTTGCAGTCTTTTCGTATAGATACGTTTATTTTGGGCTTTGTCCGTAAAATTTTCAAAATCAGAGCCATTCGGAGCTTTGCTCACCGTGTGGTTCCCGCTTCTGTGAAAACAGCACTAATTCACAGAATGAGTGGCATGAAAAATGATTCAGTGGACGGAAAAATTACCCTGAGTTCTTTTTTCACGAAAAGTTTCATCAGGCCCAAAATTGACTGGCTGGTTCCCGGATATGAACAGTATGAGTTTGTATTGATCTGCAATTCCTATCCCCGTCAGGGCAAGGAATACGGAGGGAGCTTTGTTCAGTCCCGTGTTGAGGCCTATGTCAAAGGTGGGTGCAAGGTTCTGGTTGTCGAAGTGAATGACCGAAACAAGAATATTTCTTTTGGGGCGGCGGGTTCGACCGGTTGTTTGCGTATGCGGGTTGGCGATCTGGCCGTTTATTTCAAGGCGATCTGTAAGCACAACCCCAAAATACTTACACATTCACCAACACCCAATACACTTTCTGTTCTTGCACAAAGCGCCGCCCCCGACAGGTGTTTTCATTGGTTTCACGGATTTGAGGTGCGCGATTACCGACGACTGTTTTTTAATTTTTTGACGCCGGAAATTGAGTTTCAACGTCGGGTGCGCGATGAAGTGAACCAGATGCGCAAGGAGGCCGCTGCTCCCGTATTTGCTCAGAAGAAAACAGCAAAAATTGTTGTTTCCAATTATCTGAAATCTATTGCGGAAAAAGATATCGGGCAGGCCATTGAAAATGGCCATGTGATTCCCAATTTTATTAATTGTGATCATTATGCTTTTGAGGAAAAAATGCCGGAGCAGGCAGTAAAAATCCTCCTGATCAGGTCTTTCCAAAGCAGGAATTATGCCAACGATATCGCAATCGACGCCATAAAAATCCTTTCAAAACGGGCAGGATTTGATGAGTTGAAATTTACCATTTGCGGCACGGGTGCCCTGTTCAGGCCCTTGGTCAACGAAATTTCCCATCTCTTGAATGTTGAAATTCGCGAGGGGCATTTGTCTGCGATTCAAATGCAGCAGATGCATGCGCAAAACGGTATTTTTCTTGCCCCCAGCAGATTTGATACGCAAGGCGTGTTGATGGGAGAGGCAATGGCCAGCGGGTTGGTTTGTGTAACAAACAGGGTTAGCGCTATTCCTGAATATGCGGATTCAGATTGTGCGGTTCTTGTGCGTGCCGATGATCCGCTAGCTTACGCAGATGCAATCTGGAACCTGTATAAAAACCCTCAATTATTGCCTGTTTTATCGAAGGCGGCCGGCAAGCGGGTTAGAGAGCAATGTGGATATGATAACACGATTAAGCGTGAACTCGAGTTAATCGGTTCAGGTTCTTAATATGCTCGGGAGAAAATACATATTGTGAGTAATTCTAGTTTCACACCAATAGTTTTTGCGCAGGATTTGTCGGCGGCCGATGAAGCCGGGCAGAGCGGAATTGCGCATGCTGTATATCGTCGGGGAAAAATCAGCTTATATATTCCTGAGGCAAACTCCATCAGGGTTGAGCATCTGCCCATACCTGCAGAGCCATTTGTGCTAAATAGTCTGGGCAGAAGTCCCAACCATGCATGGAAACTCGTGGTGATGCGATTGCAGCAGGAGACGGTTCCAAATCCCCTTATCATAATTGATCATAATCATCCGCTTCGCGAACTGATGATTTTTGCAAATGCCTGGAGCTCACTTGCCTATGGTTTGCGGTTTGCCCTTTCCATGCAGGCAATTCGGGAGCTGGATTATGCGTTGCTTGGCAATTCCAAGGTGAATTTATTCACCAAACCGGAAATTGAAACCGACTTTAGAAAAAAATATATCGGTCCATATTATGCAGCAAACTCTTTGTCTGACTTAATCTCAAAACTTGATATTATCGGTGCCAATACGTCCAAAGCCGGTTTGGAAGCCCGGCACAAATCGCAAGAGATTTCAAACTCCTCCCAATCAGACACGCCTTCAGTGAAATTTCTGATGGTCTCATATTTTTCCGGGCCATGCCGGGCAGTTGCCGTGCAGCGCATCAACTATTGGATGGAGAAAATATCAGAAATCTCGGAAGGAAGAATTGAAACTCACCTGGCCACCGCAATCAATTGGGACGCTGAACAGGATAACATTTCGGCCAAAGAATTCCCCATAAATAACCTGCACCATATACCGGATCATAACATTGCCTGCATGGTGAAAGATTTTGCGGAATTCCCTGGATGGGGAGCAAAATTTATAGAATCAGAGAGAAAAAATGCCCGCTCTTTCAACACGCTTTCCTATTATTGGCGCTATGGGCTTGAAGAATATTTTGCCGAAAAAAATCTTGAATTTGACGTGGTACTGATTTCGGGCAACCCGTTTGCC
>WFOP01000289.1 GCA_015487985.1 Hyphomicrobiales bacterium | reverse complement strand
GGTAAGGGTGGATCGACGCATATCGCAGATATGGGACTTGGGCACTTGGGGGCCAATGCGATTGTTGGTGGGGGAATACCGGCTGTTGTGGGGGCGGGGATTGCTGCAAATATGAAAAAAACCGGAAGCGTTTCGGTTGCGTTTTTTGGTGATGGTGCGATGCAGCAGGGAATTTTGTATGAAAGCATGAATTTGGCTGCGCTTTGGAGCTTGCCGGTTTTGTTTGTCTGCATAAACAATCAATATGGCATGGGCACACGCATCGATCAGGCAACGAAAGGTCTTAATCTGCATGAACGCGCTTTGGCCTTGGGATTGAATGGTGTCAGCGTCGATGGTCTGGATGTGAGCGAGGTTAAGAGCGCTGCATCAGAGCTGATAGACGCTGCTCGTGCAGGTAGTCCCGGGTTTCTCGCGGTTTCGTGCTTTCGCTTTTATGGGCACGCCAGAAAAGACAAAAGCCCCTATCGAACAGAAGAGGAAGAGACCATTGGGCGGCAGCGTGATTCTGTGAAATTTATGCGAGAACAGCTAATCGGAGGGGGGCGTGCTGCTGCCGATCTCGATGCGATTGAGAAGGTAATTGAAGACGAAATGGATGCAACTATTGATTTTGCGATTAAGTCGAAAGAGCCAGACCTGAGTTCAATGTTTCGGGATGTTTATGGACCTGATGAACCGGAACCGGAGCCACTAATCACTCGGCTGAACCGTGTTTTAGCGAGGAGTGCATAACATGGTCCAATTGACGTATCGTGACGCACTGCGACAGGCGCTTTTTGATGCTATGACCGAAGATGAAAATGTTTTTATCCTGGGTGAAGAAGTTGGCCGGTATGGTGGTGCATATGGTGTGACCAAAGACCTGATTGCTGATTTCGGTGCCGAGCGGGTCATGGACACGCCAATTTCTGAACCGGCGATTGTCGGGGCTGCCGTTGGGGCCGCGTTAAGCGGTTTGCGCCCTGTTGTCGAGTTGATGTATGTTGATTTCATTGGCATGACCATGGATCAGTTGGCCAACCAAGCCGCAAAAATCAGATACATGTTTGGTGGTCAAATCGGGGTGCCAATGGTGCTTAGAACCCAAGGTGGGACAGGACGATCTGCCGGGGCTCAACACAGTCAAAGCCTCGAGGCTTATATAATGCATACGCCAGGATTGCGTTTGGTCATGCCTGCAACTGTTGCCGATGCTTACCACCTACTACGACAGAGCCTCACCAAACCTGATCCGGTTGTATTCATTGAACATAAGGGGCTTTATACACTAAAAGAAGAGGTTAACCTGAATGCTGAGCCGGTACCATGGGGCAAGGCTGTGGTTCGCCGTCAGGGGACCGATATCGTCATCGTGACCTATTCGCGCCAAGTGCATTTTGCGATGCAGGCCGCAGAAGAGCTTTCCAGGAAAGGAATCGAGGTCACCGTGATTGACCTGCGCTCCCTTAATCCACTGGATTTTGATATTGTTCGCGAGGAGGTCGAAAAAACTGGTAAAGTCATGGTTGTATCCGAGGGGGTGTTAACATCTGGCGTTGCAGCCGAACTGGCGGCGCGCATTTCTGAAGAGTGTTTTGACTACCTCGAGAATCCTGTTGTTCGTGTTGCGGGTGAAGATATTCCTATTTCGGTATCCATAGCGCTTGAAACTAATTCCGTACCGACGGCTGAATTGATTGCACAAACCGCGGAGCGGATTATTTCATGACTACTGGAACCCTAATGATGCCCAGCCTTGGGGAAACCATGGAAGAAGGAAAAATCATTGGCTGGCTGGTCGGGGTTGGCGATAAATTTGAACGCGGGCAGCCAATTCTTGAAGTGGAAACCGACAAAACTGTGGTGGAGCTTCCTGCTCTTGGAGCGGGTACGCTTGTGGAAACCCTGGTAGAAGCCGGTGATATTGCATCGGTTGGAGCACCAATATGCAGGGTAGCCGTGGCCAAGGGACCGGATTGGACGGTAACAGAGGCACCCCAAAAAGAGCCGGACAGTGATACTGTAGTAGTCAAATTGAACATGCCTCGTCTGGGTGAGACAATGGATGAAGGAAAGGTGGTCGGCTGGATGAAGGCTGTCGGCGAAAACTTTGTCCGTGGTGAGGCGCTGCTGGAAGTGGAAACCGACAAAACCGTAGTTGAATTTCCAGCACTTGTAGCCGGCACACTGGTTTCTACTTTTGCACAAGTTGGGGAGACAGTTAGCGTAGGTGAGGCGATTGCCGAAATACGGGTGGCAACAAAGGATGCCGGGCTGATTAATGATGATACTGGCACCCGGGACCAAGTCCTGCCAGTGGTCGGGGAAAAACCATCTGCTGCACTAGAAGCTGTTATACCGCGCACATCGATCAATGCTCGGGTCCGTGCAACCCCGGCTGCTCGCCAGTTGGCCCGCAGAAATGGAATTGACATCGCAATAATCACCGGTACAGGCCGGCGCGGGCGCATAGAAGTTGAAGATGTGGTTGGCATAAATGATAACAGGGCCAGCTCTGTTGGGGTGAAAGTGGCTCACAATATTTCTTATGCTGAAACCGGCCCGCTTGGTGGGGAAAATTTCCTGCTGATCCATGGTTATTCGGGCGATCACAAGACATTTTCCGGTGTGGCTAATCAATTGAAAACAGCCGGGCATCGCGCAGTTTCGATTGATTTGCCGGGTCATGGAGTTACTTTGATCGAGGCGAATAATGTTGCGGCTCTTTCTGATAATCTGGAAATTTTTTCGAATAGGGTTTTTGGATCAAAACCGTTCCATCTTGTCGCGCATTCTCTTGGTGCTGTGCCTGCGGTTGAACTCGCTGAAAACACTAGAGTGGCATCGCTTACCCTACTTGCACCGGCAGGCATAGGAATGTCGATTGACAATGCTTTTATTCAGGTCATGGCCGCTCCAAATTCGCAGGCGCAGGTCAATCACATGCTTCGCCAGCTTTCTGCCGGTTCGCCTGCATTGTCTGAGCGCATGATTGAAGCATTATATGCACAGCTTTGCAAAGGCCGATTGACTGATTTGGCCAAGGATTTTGTTGGCGCGCGGGGGCAAACCGTTGATATTATTCCCGTTTTAGAAGGGTTGTCGCAAAAAATCCCTGTCAGGGTTATTGTTGGGCATCAAGATAAGATCATCAAATGGCAAGACGCTTTGCAATTACCGCCAATGGTGTCGGTGCATTATTTCAAAGGGGCCGGGCATATGCCTCATTGGGATCAGTTAAATGATGTTGTGGGGGTTTTAACAAGGGATATTAAATGAGCAATACAGTTGAAAAGTTGAAGGTTGCAAAAGCGCGTCTTATGACAATGTCCCGTGCATCACCAGAAGTTATGAAGAGTTTTGCAAAAATCAGTGGCAGGGCATCTACTCATGGTTCATTTTCTTCGGCTCAGAAAGAACTGATGGCTGTTGCAATATCTGTTGTAATCGGGTGTGAGGATTGTGTTCTTTATCACGTTGACGGCGCCCGCAGACACGGTGCAGATGAAAGCGCACTTATCGAAGCGTTGGAAGTGGCAATTGAAATGGGGGGAGGGCCCGCTGTGATGTTTGCAGGTAAAGCGCTGGAAGCCTTCCGCACCCTGACTTGATGATAGTAATGACACAGGGGGATCACGCATGGCATTTTTCTTAACTGTCGATGGTGGAACAGAAAGCCTTCGGGCCCGCGTATACGATACAAACGGTATATGTCTGGGCAGTCTTGCTGTTCCGTATAAAACAAATTTCATGTCTGGCAGCAGGGCAGAACAGGATCCGGCTGACTGGTGGGATAACATGATTACAGCTTCACGTGGGGCAATCGCAAAGGCCAATATCAATCCATTGGACATTGCGGCAATCACCTGCGCTACCACTTGCTGTAGTGTTGTTGCACTGGATGAAAACGGCGAGGCCATTCGTCCGGCTATGATTTGGATGGATGTCCGGGCAAGTAAAGAAGCAGACGAAGTGCTGGCCACGGATGATCCGGCTTTGATTTTGAATGGTAATGGTAAAGGTCCTGTTTCCGCTGAATGGATGATCCCGAAGGCCCTTTGGCTTAAACGAAATGAACCGGAGAATTTTTCCAGGGCACACATAATTTGCGAATACCAGGATTATTTGTCCTTCAAATTAACCGGGGAATGGACTGCGAGCCTGAATAATGTGGGGCTTCGCTGGCATTATTCCACGGACCGCGGCGGCTGGGCCGCAAGCCTTGTTACATCGTTGGGATTAGAAGAATTACTGGATAAATGGCCCCCACGGGTTGTTGCGCCAGGGGATGTCATTGGAACGTTAAGCGCCAAAGCGTCGAGTGAACTTGGTTTGTCACCTAAAGCCCTGGTTGTGCAGGGGGGGGCAGACGCATTGATAGGTATGATTGGTTTGGGTGTTTCAAAGCCTGGTCAACTGGCTTTAATAACCGGCTCCTCTCATTTGCTGTTTGGAATAACTGATGCTCCGATTTATGCGAATGGTATTTGGGGGAGTTATCCTGATATTGTTTATCCGGGGCGAAACATTATTGAGGGTGGTCAAACCTCCACTGGCTCAATCATTAACTGGCTGGGCCGATTGACGGACGAATCTCTGGATTTTCTTACACTGAATGCAAAGGCTGCAGAGTTGGAGCCAGGGTGTGAAGGTTTGATTGTTCAGGATCACTTTCAGGGTAACCGTACCCCGTATACTGACCCGCTTTCCAGGGGCGCGCTTGTTGGGTTAACGCTTGCACATGAAAAACATCACATATTTCGTGCCATAATGGAAGGTGTCGGCTTTGGTACGCGCGCCATTTTGGATGCTTTTGTGAGTGCTGGTTACAATGCCAAAGAAATAACAGTGGGTGGTGGTGCCGCAACTTCGGATTTGTGGCTTCAAATTCACGCCGATACTTTGGGGTTACCCGTGCGCATTCCTGCTTCCCTCGACGCGCCATCTACGGGGTCGGCTGTTCTTGCTGCTTATGGGGCAGGGCATTTTTCCAGCATTGATGAGGGTATTTCTGTCATGGTTAAATCTGGCCGCCTTGTGGAGCCCAACGCTGCGAACGTCAAGAAATACGAAGAAATTTATTTGCGCTATCTTGCACTTTATCCGGCTTTGAAAGATGTTTTGAATGGCTGAAGTCACTAATTTTCTCGATAAGTGGAAATGTTGTACCGGTAACTGGTGAAGCCAAGGAAGTTGGCATGGATTTCCGTGAGCGGCCAAGGGGGGGCGGGAGCACTTGTGCCGCTTGGGTGTCAATATTCTATCTCGCGCCAATTTGCTTCTTGTGGGTGTCTGGTGATTGCCAAAGCGTAATTTTGCTCCTATAGGCGTAGGTTCTCTAAATAATTTTCGGCCTATGGAGCTTTTTCCTTGCGGTGTCTTTTCACCCGAGTGCCCACGCCGGTTGGTTTTTTTATAAGGCTAAACGCGAGGCAGGGGCATGAATTGTTCAAGTTGTGGGCTGGATTTTGGTACGTCAAATTCCACCCTTGGGTTGGTGGATAAAGTGGGGGTGCCGTTTCTGGTGCCGCTGGAGGGGGAGGCACTGCAGCTTCCTTCGGTATTGTTTTTCAGTTTTGAGGACGACCGGATTTATTTTGGTCAATCGGCGCTTGATGAATATGTGAGCGGGGCCGAGGGGCGCATCATGCGGGCGCTCAAATCGGTTTTGGGCACCTCGCTGATGAAGGATGAAACCCGCATTCGCGGCAATCGTCTGGCCTTTGTAAAAATGCTGGAGATTTTTCTCTCCCACATCCGGGAACAGTCCAACAACAGGCTTATGGAGCCGGTTAGCAACGTTGTTGCGGGGCGCCCGGTGCGTTTTGTCGATGACGATGATGAAGCCGATAAAACTGCGCAGGGACAGCTTGAAAGCGCCATCAAGGGGGTGGGGTTTTCCCATGTGGAATTTCAGTTTGAACCGATTGCGGCGGCGCTGGATTATGAGCGCAGCATCGCAAATGAACAGTTGGCACTGGTGGTGGACATAGGCGGGGGAACCTCTGATTTCACCGTTATTCGTCTGTCCTCGCAACGGGCTAAAAACGTAGACAGGGTGGAGGATATTTTATCCACCGGCGGGGTGCATGTGGGGGGCGGGGATTTTGACCGGCTGTTTTCCATGGGCCATGTTATGCCGCTGTTGGGTTTGCATTCCAAAGTCAAACGTTCAAACAGGCAGGTTCCTGTTGGTCCCTATTTTGATCTGTCGAGCTGGCACCGTATCAACCGGCTTTATACACAATCAGCCCATCGTAATCTGCGCGCCACACGGCAAGAGGCGGCAAACCGTGATTTGGTGGACAAATTGCTGGCGATTGTCTCTGGAAAATACGGGCATCTTCTGGCTTCAAAAGTGGAGGAATGCAAAATCTCCCTGACCCATTCTCTTGTGCAAAATCT
>WFOP01000288.1 GCA_015487985.1 Hyphomicrobiales bacterium | reverse complement strand
CTTTCAGACCCAGATCATGCAGGGCCGCAATGGCGGCTTTGGTTGCAGGTTTCAGCGGATCCGATACACCAATGACTGCGGCAACCTTGCCGTCAATGGCAACAAACAAAGGTGTTTTTCCACTTTGCGCCCATTCAGCCCCGGTTTTATCCAGCCCCTCAAGGGCAATTTTCTCCCGCACCAGCAGGCGGTCCGCCCCCACAAGAACATCATGCTTATCCACTTTGGCACGCACACCAAAACCCGTGATGGATTCAAAGTCCCGGGCCTTTGGCCCCACGATATTTTCAAGCTCTGCCGCCTGCACAATGGCCTTGGCAATGGGATGTTCGGAATTTTTTTCAACCGATGTCACCAGGCGCAACACTTCATCACGCGAAAACCCGTTAGCCAGAGAAATATCGGTTAAGCTGGGCCGCCCTTCGGTCAAGGTGCCGGTTTTATCCAGGGCAACAATTTTCACCGCCTGCAATTCCTGCAAGGCATCGCCTTTGCGAAACAACACCCCCAGTTCTGCAGCCCGGCCCATGCCCACCATAATGGAAGTGGGGGTCGCCAGCCCCATGGCACACGGGCAGGCAATAATCAAAACCGCCACCCCCGCAATCAGCGCATAGGTCAGGGCGGGATCGGGGCCAAACATCAGCCAGACAGCAACCGTCAATGCCGCAAGCACCATCACCGCCGGCACAAACCGCAATGTGATTTTGTCCACCAGCCCCTGAATGGGCAATTTGGTCCCCTGCGCTTCCTCCACCATTTTAATGATCTGAGAAAGCGTTGTGTCAGCCCCCACCCGCTGGGCGGAAAACTGAAAGACGCCGGTGCCGTTTACGGTGCCGCCGGTAACCTCTGATCCCACTTCAATGGAAACAGGCACCGGCTCCCCGGTAATCATGCTCTCATCAACATAGCTCTTGCCTTCGGTGACAACCCCGTCCACGGGCAAACGCTCGCCGGGTTTGACAACGATTATATCCCCCAGTTCAAGTTCATCAATTTCAATCTCTGTTTCTTTGCCATCGCGCAGAACCCGCGCTGTTTTGGATTGCAAATCAAGCAACTTGCGGATTGCCTGTCCGGTGCGCCCCTTGGCGCGCGCTTCAAGCGAACGTCCAAGCAGAATCAGCACCACGATCACCGCCGCCGCTTCATAATAGACCGCAGCGGTTCCCTCGGGCAGTATCCCGGGCAAGAATGTTGAAACAACCGAAAACAGATAGGCCGCCGTGGTGCCAAGAGCCACCAGCGAATTCATGTCCGGCGCACCCCGCCAAAGGGCCGGAAACCCCTTGGTATAAAGAGAAAGCCCCGGCCAAGCCATAATCAGGCTGGTAAGAACAAACTGGATAAGCCAATTGTTTTGCGTGCCGATCGTTTGCTCCACCAGCATATGAAATGGCTCATATACATGAACCCCCATGCCAAGAATAAACACCGGCAGGGCCATAATCGCCGCAATATTTGTCCGGCGTTGCAATTCCTCTGCTTCGATTTCCTTGCGCGCACTCATATCTTCAGCAACATCGGCTTCACGCAACCGTGCCGGATATCCCGCCTCGCGAGAAACCCGCATCAATTGAGCCACATCCACCTGCCCGTCCAGATAAACCACTTTTGCCGTTTCAGACGCCAGATTGACATTTACCTCCAGAACACCGGGGGTTTCAGCCAGTGCCTTGTCAACCCGCCCCACGCATGACGCGCAGGTCATGGCTTCAATCTGCAGCACCGCTGTCAGGGTTCTGGCCGGATAGCCCGCTTTTTCCAGCGTCGCCACCACATCTTTGATGTGCATGTCACCCTCAAAATTTACGGTGGCAGTTTCCGAAGCAAGATTTACCTGTGCGCTTTCAACGCTTTCCATTTCATTGAGCGCCTTTTCAACACGCCCCACACATGACGCACAGGTCATGCCTTCTATGGATAATTTAATCTGATTTTGAGCAGCCATGGCTTTCATCCTGAATTGTTTGATAGCCAAACCTAATCCTTCCACTAACTGGAAGGTCAACCCCCCCCCAAGCAAACTTTCTTGATTAAGCAAACTTTCGTGATTTTGCCGATTTTGCTGACTTCCCTCTGCGCAAATTTCAATGACACGCACTTGACCTTCCAGAGGGGGAAGGTCCTAAGATGGTGCCATCATCATTCCTATTCTCAAACAACAAGGATTTTCAAAATGACAAAGTTTTCCGTCCCCGAAATGAGTTGTGGCCACTGCACATCCGCCATTGAAAAAGAAATCGCCGGTAACGACCCCGCCGCAAAGCTTTCTTTTGACCTGGAAAACAGAACCGTTGAAGTGACCAGCACCCTTGACGACAATGCGCTGCTGGCCGCAATCAAAGAAGCAGGATACGAAGCGACCACCGCCTAAATCTTGCGCACATTACCACCCCTCCCCGGCATGCTGTTTGAACAAAGGGCAAAAGCCGGGGAATTCTATCCCCGAAAGCAAGCGCATCAAAACGAAAAGAAACTGCCAAAACCGGGAACCGGCTCAAATAAGACGAATCCCAAAATTTATGAATTTGCCGGGCCAAAAAACAATGCATTTCACAAAATTGGCTGCAAGCGCATTTGTAAGCTTCTACACCGGCGCCAGCCAATGGGCACCCCGGCAGAACATGGGCAAAGCGAACTGATACAAAAAAGCAAACTGATGCAGAAAGGGGAAATGGTGCCGGCAGAGGGACTCGAACTCCCGACCTACTGATTACAAATCAGTTGCTCTACCAACTGAGCTATGCCGGCACACTTCGCGCTAGCTAGCACCTGTTTATCCAACATGCAAGCACCCAAATGCTGTTTTTTTATCCTTGAGCTTAAGCACGTTTCCCATCTACCCTAGATTGAGCTAAAACTCCGTGCTAGCCAAGATATTCTGTCAAGATATTCCATCAGGCCATTCATTATGCGCCCGACCGCCTGCCACCTGATAAACCTGAGCCATCTAAACCAAACCCGAGCCAACCTCCCATGAACAAAACATTACTTAGCTTTGTTTCCAGTGGAACACCTGACGCAGATGCGGCCAAAGAAGCCCTGCAAAAACGTTACGGAGACACACCCCTGAGCAAAGCCTCAACGGTGGTGGTTTTGGGCGGGGATGGCCAGATGCTGCAAACCCTGCATCAGGTGATGAAACAAAAAGTGCCGGTTTATGGCATGCACTTTGGCTCGGTTGGCTTCCTGATGAACAATTTTGACCAACACGACCTGCCCGCCAGAATTGCAGCGGCCCAGGCCACCACCATTCATCCCCTCTCCATGAGCGCAACCGATGCCAACGGAAACATGCACCATGCTTTGGCACTCAATGAGGTTTCCCTTTTCCGCGCATCATATCAGGCAGCAAAGATAGAAATTTGTGTCGATAAAAAATCCCGCATTGAGGAATTGATTTGTGACGGGGTGCTGCTGGCAACCCCTGCCGGCTCAACCGCCTATAACCTTTCCGCCCATGGCCCGATTTTGCCCATTGATTCGCCCCTTTTGGCCCTCACCCCCATTTCCCCGTTTCGCCCGCGCCGGTGGCGCGGCGCCATTTTGCCCAACCGGGCCCATGTGACATTTGAAATTCGCGAACCTGAAAAACGTCCCGTTACAGCCGTTGCCGACAGTCGTCAGTTTCTCAATGTGGTTGAGGTCAATGTCAAAGAAGATCGCAATAACGCCGTAACCCTGCTGTTTGATCCCGGACACAGCCTTGAAGAACGCGTGCTTAACGAACAGTTTAAATATTGATAGGCAGCCACCCCTAAGGCCAAATGCGCTTGTTCATTTGAAACAGTATGGCAGTCTTTCCCCATGGGAAATGCCAACAATAAAACCAGATCGATCATTGATGAACCCGTTGCACAAATGGTGGCAAAAGCCACCGCTTTGTCCCGGCGCCTTGGTACAAAGGGATATGAATATATAACCCCGCCGCTGAACTTAAGTGCCAAGGCCAAACCCATTGCAAAACCGAAAACCAACCCGATTGAAGCGGCTGAACTGCAGCTCAAGGTTCTTTCCTCAGGTTATAAAATCTGGTTGCGCGAAGACATGACAAAACTGCGTATCGCGTCAAAAGCATATGAAAAGGCATCAAACGACACGAGGGCATTTGAGAACCTGAACGCATGCGTTCACACCATAAAAGGCAACGCGCCAATTCTTGGGTGTGAATCGGCGGGCATGATTGCCTGCCCGCTCTCCGACCTGATGGAGGGGTGTTCCGAGCATAAAAAGGCACGCCCCATTCTCTCCTTGGCGGTAAATGCAATTTGTCAGGCAATCGAGCACAACACCCCCGCCAACGACCCCGCCCTTGGCGAAACAGTGGCCATGCTCAACCAGCTCAATTCCCGATGCTCCGCCGCCAAAAGCAAGGCACAGGAAGAGGCTCAAAAAACAAATCAGGCCGCGGGCAAAGCCAATTGCTCATCATGCGCAAGCGATGTGCCCCAACGCGATGTGCCATGCCCGCAGGCTTGCCCCGGCACCTGCCCTGCATCATCCTCCAGCAACATTTGTTCAGGGTCCACATCCTGAGCAAATGCGGGCATCACCCCACGCGCCGCACTGCGGGCCAGAATCACGTTCTGCTCATCAAGATAGCGAAACGCCTCTTCAAGACTTTCAGGGATATTTCCCTCATGCTCGATGATCAGTTCTTCAATCAGCGCCGTTACTACAAAGAACCGCGCCGCATCATCGCTGGACAAATCCGCATTGCGCGCATGCACCACCAGCCTTGCCAGCAAATTGCGCATCGCGCCATTCATGCCACATTGGGTAAACAACGCATTTAACGCCGCCCGCGAACCACGCTCCAGCAATGTAAACACCTTCTTTTCAGGCATTTTGGCGACGAACGAAATACAATCGGCGAAAAACAAAACATGCCCATGCACCAGCGAGTGCAGCAATATGCGCGTGTTAATTCGATCCTCTTCATGCAATCGTGTGGCGAACCCATCATCGTGCTCAATGGAGGCCTGTTCCCCAATTCGTGTGGTGGCACTATCCATGGCATCGCGCATCAAGCGCTCAAGTCGCTCCGGCGCAATCGCCCCCTTTACAATCCGGCTTGAGGCCAGCGCATTCTTGACCTCATCAACCAGTTGCAGGCGACAAAAAGCGGGCAAATCCTTTCGCCCCAAAAGAATTCCCCGAAACCTAGCATCCCCTGCGTGGCATTTTACCAGATCCGCCAAAATTTCTGCTGTTATTTCAACATCATTTCGAGACAAAAGCCGCATCAGGGACTTTTTTTCTCCCCGCTTGGCCAGCGCCGCAACGAGTCTCTTTGACAAATGCTTTCGCTCCACCAGCGCCAGCAGAACGTCAGGCTGAGCTTTTGATATGATCCCCACCAGGTCCACATCGATCAAAACCGGAGAATATTGAATAACCGCCCGCGCAATGATGGGCGCATCCTTGGCCAAAGCCAGCATCACCAGCCTTGGAGCAACCCTGGAGCGCAACAATGCGTAGGCAAGACAGGCCCGCACCTTTACCGAAGGGTCATCCAAAAACCCAAGAACAGACGCATAAAGCGCCGCCCGCTCGTCAGCCGGTCCACAATGCTCCACAAAAGCTGTTGCCACCAAATGAGCCGCTTCGCCCCTTTGATCGCTATTGGCGGAATGGGAAAGCGCCAAAAAATGTTGATACGCAACCAGTTTCCTATCCCCTGTTCCATGATTTGACGGTTGAACAACTAAGCTCAACCCTACAAGCCAAGACTTAAGGATTGGTTCACCATAATTCACAATGAGAAAATATAATTCCCAGACTTCAGGCTGGTGCCAGCAACCCAATTGCCCATAGAAGCCTATTTCCCGTAGAGCTGCACAAACAGCGCGCCGCCGGGATCAACCACCACCTGGCGCTGATAAGATTGTGGAGAGCCGGATTGCGTGAACATAGAGGAAAAAGAGATATCCACAGCCCCCCCGGCATTGCCAGGCCCTATCCTTGGCTGAATG
>WFOP01000287.1 GCA_015487985.1 Hyphomicrobiales bacterium | reverse complement strand
CTATCACCGGCTGCCGGCAGATTTTGATTTTATCGGCAAAGAAATGCCCCCCCATCGGAATACCCCCGCCCGATGTTACCAGACCATGACAATGAACAAGTGGCTTGCCATCTTCACCCTTGCCAACAGTTGCATTGGCACAAATCAGCATCACTTCCCCGGCTGCCTTTATTGAGGGCATGTAGGCAATTTTGTGTTTCTTGTCCGGGTCTTGTGACGCAAGACAGTATTCGAAAGATTTGAAAAAACCGCCAACAAGGGTAACCGCTGCCGAATTCACACCCCACCTTTGACAGGCCGCCACCAGTTCATCAGCAAGCACCACCCCTGGTGGTAATTCGTGACGAAAAGTCAAACTGTGAGACAACAGCCTGGACACCACCCGTTCATCATTCACCGGGCCCTGATGTTTATAGATCACTGGACGCTGGATCATTTTTCTGCCCTCCCGATTGGCCAGTCATTTTTCATTAAAATATCCCTGATCTGTTTTTTGGCGACTTTTCCATATGCTGATTTCGGTAATTCATCCCAGAACACAATGTGTTTGGGCGATTTGTACCCGGCAACTTTTTTGCCTATCCAGCCTTTCAGTTCCGCCTCGCTCAAAAAACCTTCATTAGCGCGGACAACGATTGCCACCCCCACTTCACCCCATTTCGCATCTGGCATTCCCACTACGGCCACTTCGCGCACCTGCGGGTGGGCCAGCATCTTTTCTTCGATTTCACGCGGATAAATATTGGACCCGCCCGAAATATACATGTCCGATGCCCGCCCGGTGATGAACAAAAAGCCATTGTCATCCAGGTGCCCCAGGTCTCCGGTTCTGAACCAGCCATCACGAAAGGCTTGCCTGTTGGCTTCTTCATTGTTGAAATAACCGGCAAACACTGCGGGTCCAACCACGCAGATTTCACCGGTCTCATTGGCCGCCAAAGCTCGCCCGTCCTCATCCATAATCGCCACCTGCATGCCGGTGCGCGCAAAACCACAGGTTCCCGCAATAGTGGATTTGCCATCTTCAAGAGAATGCAGATTGGCAGGCAGAACAGTAATGTTTCCCGTGACCTCGCCAAGGCCGAAATACTGCACCAGTACCGGGCCCAGTTTTGCCAGCGCGATTTTCTGATCCTCGCGATACATCGGTGCGCCGGCATAAATGACATAACGCAGGCTGGCATGATCATAGGCATCAACACTGTGATGTTCGGTCAGGATCTTGACGATGCTGGGAACGGTGAACATGTTGGATACTTTGTGTTGTTCCACTAATTGCCAGACCTCTTCAGGGTCCATGCCATCGCCGGCAAGCAGGATGGTTGCAGCCCCGCGTGCCACTTGCGCCAACTGGTGGATTCCTGCCCCGTGGGATAAAGGGGCCACCACGAGAGAGCGATCATTCTCAGTTGTACCGGGCATGAGGTCCGCAAGATGATTGGTCACAACAAAAGCCATTTGCCCATGGGTCAGAACAGCAGCTTTCGGATCGCCGGTGGTGCCCGACGTGTAAAAAAACCACAGCGGATCATCGTAATCGACGGGTGCTGAGACAAAGGGAATTTTGCCCGGTTGATCCGCCAGAGCATCAAAACAAACAGCCCCCTCCAAATCACCACCAATGGAAATTATTACCTTAAGTTCCCTGATGTGTTTTTTAACCTCGGCGACATGGTCGCAAAACTCCCCCTGGGATATCATCGCCACCACACCGGCATGTTTGGCAAGGCCACCGATATCCTCCGGTGTCAGCCGAAAGTTTGTTGGCACCCAGATGGCACCCAGTTTGAAACAGGCAAACATGCTCTCAAACATCTGGTTGCAGTTTCGCGAATGCACCAGCACCCGGTCCCCCTTGCCAATACCCCTTGCCGCCAAAGCGTGCGCAATACCATCAACACGGGCATTCAACTCCTGCCAGGTCCACGTTTTATCACCTCGGATAAGCGCTGGATGTTGTGGCAGGCGCTGAGAAATCTGCGTCAGCATATCCCCCAGATTCATTACCCGACGTGTATAGGGAAGATTGTTGAAACCGTTGGTGCCACTCACTTGATACGCTCCAGAATGCTGACATAGTTGGCCACTGCCGCACCACCCATATTGAAAACACCGGCAAGCCGGGCATCTGCAATCTGCATATCATTTGCTTCGTTCATCAACTGCATCGAAGCCATTACATGCATGGAAACGCCCGTAGCCCCGACCGGGTGACCTTTTGCCTTCAGACCACCGGAAGGGTTTATCGGCAGCGCGCCGTCTTTATGCGAAATTCCTTCGTTGATGACACGATATCCCTGCCCTTGCGGAGCCAGCCCCATGGCCTCATATTCCAATATCTCCGCTATCGTAAAACAATCATGGGTCTCCACCAGATCAAGGTCATGAACGGAAAGACCGGCAGTTCCCAAAGCCGATTCCCAAGCCATTGCCGCCCCCTCAAAACGGGTCAGGTCACGTTTTGAAAGTGGCAAAAACTCATTCACCTGAGTTGCAGCCCGAAAAGCTATGGCCCGCTTCATGCTCAGAGCTGTTT
>WFOP01000286.1 GCA_015487985.1 Hyphomicrobiales bacterium | reverse complement strand
TTTCTGCACTGGTTTTGGCCCTCAACGCCAACGCCTGGTCCGACATGCGCTTTGTTGCCAATTTCCTGCCCTTTATTCTGGCGACCCCCGTTTACCTGCTGGCCAGAAAGTTTGCCGGAGAAAAGGCCATACTTGTTTTGCTTGGCCTGTGCCTTTTGGGAGCCTTCATTGCCCTGTTGATCGCCCTTAACGACACACAAATTGTCGGGCGAGCCAGGGCAAAAGGCTATTATTCAGGCTCGATAGTTTTTGCCAGAAACGCCACCGCGCTGGGATTTGTTGCGGCCGTGGGATTTATTATGACGCGCCGCCCGGCCCGATATCTGTTCCTTTTAGGCCCGGTTTTTGCCATTGCCACCACTCTTCTGGCCCAGTCTCGCGGCACCCTGATTGCATTTCCGGTACTGTTGGCAATGCTGGGCTGGTTTTACCTTCGCCACGCCCCGGGCAAAGCAATAAAACCCCTGCTTTTACTCAGCGCAACCATCCTTCTTTTAGGTCTGATCACCTTCTTCGCTGCCGGCAAAGCCGCCCGCGTGGCAAGCCTGTTTCAAATCATCCCCGACCTGTTGCAGAACGGCAGTTCAGGAGATGAAAGCGTCAATATCCGTCTTGATTTTTATCGCACCGGCATTGATCTGTTTATGGCCTCCCCATGGATCGGGCACGGCTGGGCGCAGATGAGCGAGCTGGTTTATGCCGTTTTGAACCCCGCCCACTATGAAACAGTGCTGGTTGAAAAATTTCATTTCCACAATGATATTTTGAACTTTGCCGTTGCCGGGGGCATTTTCGGGATCATTGCCTACGGCCTGTTTCTTTGCGCCCCCTTAATTGGGGCCTTGCGCTCAAAAAAGGATCGGTATTTTGCACCCCGTCTGCAAATTCTGTCATTATTAAGTGTGCTTTATTTCATTTCAGGTTTTACGGATATGGTAATCGGTTTTGACCTGCCCTCAACGCAGTTCGCAATGCTGGGCGCACTTGTCCTTGGCGCAGTGCGAACACCGGCTGAGAACCAGTAACCGGGCACACCCCGCACCCCAAAGATGGTCTTTCAGGAAAAAAACTGCTAATAATATATCTTTAGAGCGTTTCCAGGATAAGTGAACACCGGTTATCCCTCTGGAAACGCGTAAAAACAAAAACTTAGAGCCCGGTTTTGATTCAATCAAAACCGAGAATGCTCCGGCAAAACAAATATGAGCTTGTTCATGGATGGTCTGAGAGAAATATCACCCCAATCAAACAATGCCGAGGATATTCACCCCTCAGACAGGTTGAGCACAACGCAATCGGGCGCTTCCCAAACCAGCCAGATGTTGGAAAACGCAAACAAAACGACAGATTTCCTGAAATCCCTTGCCCACCCCGCCCGGCTGATGATCCTTTGCCGCCTTGCGGAGGGGGAAGCCACGGTGGGTCAGCTTGAAGAAATGCTTGAGCTCAACCAGTCCTCGGTTTCAAAGCAGTTATCGCGCCTGCGGGCACAAAATTTTGTCAAAACCGAACGCCAGGGCCGCTCCATATATTATTCCCTCGCCGACGAGCGGGTGCGCCTGATTGTTGACACCCTTTACACCATGTTCTGCCAAACCCCAAAAAACACATAAAAAGTCGCTTTTTGATCAAAGGGTGCCGAACAAAAAACCGCCCGGGCAATAAAGACCGGACGGCAAAATTCAGATATCCCAAAAGAACCTAGCCGGTGCGCTGGATAACAAAAGCAAACACATCGCCATCTTCGCGCGATTCCACCAGCGTATTGCCGGTTGTACGGCAAAATGCCTCAAAATCAGCCACAGCGCCCGGATCGGTCGCCAGAATTTCCAATGTTGCATTCTGCTCCATGGAATTGAGTTTCTTCTTTGCCCGAAGGATGGGAAGTGGGCAATTCAGACCCTTAACGTCTAGTACTTCATCAGCCATAAAAATTCTCCTGTTTCAGCTGTAAAACGGGTCAATACCCTAGATAAATAAGTTGATATCAGACTTTGTTGCAACTTCAATATAGGTGGCAGCACCCCCCAGTTCCGGGCCCTCAATCAAGTCTTCGCGTTTGTAATCAAACAGGTCAAGTGTCATCTGGCAGGCGATGATATTCACGTCGGCCTCCACAGCCAACTCCCGCAATTCTTCAATCGAAGCCACGCCGTTCTTTTTAATGAGGTCCTTCATCATGGCAGTGGTCAGCGCCCCGGCCCCCGGAATGGCTGCCAATATATTGGGCATGGCCATGTGGCCACCCATCATTGGCATTTCCATCGCCGCATTACCCAAAGTGGTCACCTTCAGATTCAGGTCCTTTTTCAACAAGGTCAGGCCATAAAATGTAAAGAACATGGTTACATTCAAACCCATGGCAGCAGCCGTTGTCGCCAGAATGAACGGCGGATAAGCCTGATCAAGCGCGCCCTTGGTCACAATAATGGACATGGTTTTTGCATTTTGATCGCCAGACATACTTCTCTCCCAATAGTGTCAGCAAATATTTGGACCGCCCGACCCTGAAGTCTAGCTCCTGAAACAACGACAATACATGAAGAAAATGGAATATGCAAATGGGTTGAAATACACCCCATTTCACAATTCCGCCAACGCCATGGGACCCAAAATCACTGAACAGACACCCGGGCCGCTTTCTTCCCCTTGGATGCGCCCGCTGAGATACGCCATCGGGCTTTCAACGCACCTTCCCCCCATCACAACCCGCATCATAAAATCGGTTAAACATATTTTCCCAAATGATGTTCCTCGGCAAACTAAAGCGAAGAGGCCGCCCTTGATGCCTGATCATAAAGGCCGGACATGGAACGCAATATCAAGGCGGTGTGGGATACTTCATCCAGATTTTGCTTGGTGGCAATCGCCGCATCCACCAGGCAGGACTGGCGCACATCGCGATAGCGCTGACATACATCCATCCCCAGGTCCGTAGTCCGGTAAAATACTTCCTTGCCCTGCTTGTTCCCCACCACAAGGCCAACTTTCACCAGCTTTTTTATGGCGTAATTAATGGTATGGGCATCATCAATATTGAGCATAAAACCAATATCGGCCAATCGCTTTTCCCGGGTACGGTGGTTCACATTATGCAAAATCAGAATATCAAGCGGGTTGAGATCCTTATATCCCACCGACGCCATACAATGCACCATCCAGCGAGAAAATGCGTTATAAGTCATGGTCATGGCATATTCCAGTTCACTGAGCTCCCACCCCTCCTTGGCCGCAAGATGAGCTGAAGAAACAATGGGGATCGGCTTTTTGCCTGCTGCATGTTTATCAGAATTATCCATGATTTTACTCCGATTACTCTTTTAGAGAATTTTCTCCACTCAGCCGCTTTTAAGTTCCGGCAGATACATGACGATTTGCGGAAATACCGTAATCAGCCCCACTGCCAGCAAAAGCAGTAAAAAGAACGGAAATGCCGCCGCCGCAATGCTCAATATATTTTTCCCCGTCAGCCCCTGTATAACAAACAGGTTAAAGCCCACCGGGGGCGTAATCTGGCTCATTTCCACAACGATCACCAGATAAATTCCAAACCACAACGGATCAATGCCCGCAGCTTCGATCATGGGCAGAATGATGGAAGTGGTCAGCACCACCACTGAAATTCCATCCAGAAAACACCCAAGAACAATAAAGAAAACCGTCAGCGCCGCCAGCAGGGCAAACGGGGACAGTTCAAACGCCCCGATCCATGCCGCCAGATTGCGTGGAATGCCCGAAAACCCCATGGACGTGGTTAAAAATGCCGCCGCCACCAGAATAAAGGCAATCATGCTTGAGGTAATGGTGGCCCCCATCAGGCTCTGCATGAACATCTTTTTGGTCAGACTGCCTGTACGCCAGGCCAGCAGCAAAGACAGGGTGACCCCCATCGCCGCCGCATCCGTGGGCGAAGCAATTCCGGCATATATCGAGCCGATAACCCCCACGATCAACAATATCACCGGCACCAGACGGCGCGAGGCTTTGACTTTTTGCATAAAAGTCAACGTGTCGGGTTCTTTGGGAATTTTATCCCCCAGCATCAGCGCCCGCACCATCACATAGCCCCCGAAAAGCCCAACCAGCATCAGGCCGGGCAACACCCCGGCAATAAACAATTGGGCAATGGACTGTTCTGTGGCCACCCCATAAACAATGAGAATGATTGACGGGGGAATGAGCAAACCAAGTGTTGCCGACCCCGCCAGCGTGCCCAGAACCAGACTTTCAGGATATCCGCGTTTGTTCAACTCCGGCAGGGACATTTTGCCGATGGTGGCCGCCGTGGCCGCCGACGAGCCTGAAACCGCCGCAAAAATCGCGCATCCCAGCACATTGACATGCAGCAACCGTCCCGGCAGTTTCCCCAGCCACGGCGCCAGCCCGGAAAACATGTCCTCAGACATCCGGCTGCGCAATAATATTTCCCCCATCCAGATAAACATGGGCAAAGCCGCCAGCGCCCATGAATGGGACGCCCCCCACATGATGGTGGCCATAACCTGCCCGATGGGGGCGGCGGAAAAAATCGCCATCCCGGCAATGGCCACAATAATCAGCGAAAATGCAACCCAGACCCCCGAGGCAAGCAGGGCCAGAAGCCCCACCAGCAACAGGGTGATGATGATGATATCAGGCATTCATCAATCCCCCATGTCAATCTGGCCGCCGGCAGGCAACACGACTTTTTTCGCCCCTATGGTCTGCACCATCAGGTCCGCCAGTGCCAGGGCCAATATGGCCATCCCCACCACCAGACTAAGTTGGGGAACCCACATCGGCACCGCGATGATACCGGGGGACATGTCGCCAAACCTGTAGGAGTCATAGGCAAGTTTACCCATAAACCAGGTGCCATATGCTGCTGTTAAAGAACAAAGTCCAAGGGCAAATATTTCAAGGGCGGTTTGCAGACGCGCCGGCAAAAACTGCACCACCAGCGTCACCCGGATATGCCCGCCGCGCGTCAGCGTATAGGCCAGCGCCAGAAATGAGGCGGCCGCCAGGAAAAATCCGGCAAATTCGGCATAGGAGGGAATGGTCAGCGCCACACTGGTGCCAAACAGCTTGGTCACCAGATTAAGCAGAACCTGCACGGTGACCAGCACACAAATCAGCACCAGAAACCCGGCTGAAACCGACAGCAAAACTGCAACATTGGCCGAAAACGGCATGAATGTTGTGACACCAAGTGCAGAGCTGATGGAGGGTCTTAAAGCCATCGGTGCGCAAATGCAGGCGGACTGGGATGCATCGGCATCTGAAGATGCCAAGGGCATT
>WFOP01000285.1 GCA_015487985.1 Hyphomicrobiales bacterium | reverse complement strand
TCGCTTTTTTGCTCGGCAGCGGCCTGATCTTGCTCGGTGGCAGGACTATCGCTGGAGCTGGCTTGAGATTGTGCGCTGGCAGCATTGGCGGCTTCGCCCGAATTTCCGGCCGATTTTTCCGTTGAGTTTTCAGCCGAATTCTCACTGGCCGAATTCTCACTGGCCGAATTTTCATTGGCGTTGTCGTTATTTTGCTCTGCGCCAAGTTCTGCATTGGGGCCACGTCGATTTCTGCGGCCACCCCGACGCCCTCTGCGCCGGCGTTTGCGGGGCTGGTCCTCATCCCCCTCGGGTGTCGTTTCATTTTCCTGCGCTCCGGCAGCGTTTTCAGTATCTGTGTTTGACGCATCGGCATTTGGTGCATTGTCGGCATTCTGTCCGCCCGATTTGCGACGCCGGCGCTTGTTGCGGCCCGAACGCTCCTGCTGTTCGCCGGTTTCTTCGGTTTCCGGTGCCGGATCGGGGTCAACGCTAAGGGAGGTCACTGGATTCTGGATGATTTCCTGACGCCGTTCGCCCTTTTCAAGGGCAAACTCGCTGGCGGTTTTTGTCGCGTCCGCTTCAATGGTGATGGTCAGCTTGTTGGCCAACTCAAGTTCCAGAAGGGAGCCGCGTTTGGCATTCAGCAGATAAAGGGCCACTTCGGCGGGGGCCTTTACCGTGATTGAGTGCCCCGGCTTGCGCACGACCTGATCTTCAATGGCGCGCATAACCATCAATGCGCGGCTTTGTGCCGCACGAATGATGCCGGTACCTTCGCAGGTGGGGCAGGTGGCGGTGGAGCTTTCCAATACGCCAGAGCGCATGCGCTGACGGCTCATTTCAAGCAGGCCGAAATGGGAAATACGGCCAATCTGAATGCGTGCCCGATCGTTTTTAAGGGCGTCTTTGAGGCGTTTTTCCACGGCGCGGGTGGAGCGGCGCTCGTTCATGTCGATAAAGTCAATGACGATCAGGCCGGCAAGGTCGCGCAGGCGGAACTGGCGGGCGCATTCTTCTGCCGCTTCAAGGTTGGTTTGAAGGGCAGTTGCTTCAATATTGTGCTCTTTGGTGGCCCGGCCCGAGTTGACGTCGATGGAAACCAGCGCTTCGGTGGGGTTGATAACGATATAGCCACCCGAGGGCAGGGTGACCTGCGGGGAAAACATGGAATCCAGTTGTGCTTCCACGTTATAGCGCGAAAACAGGTTTTTTGATTCTGTGTGCAGCTTCACGTTTTTGGTGTGGGTGGGCATTATGAGTTGCATAAAGTCCTTGGCTTCGTGAAACGCAGTTTCCCCCGACACCAGAACTTCGGAAATTTCCTTGGTGTAGAGGTCGCGAATTGTACGCTTGATGAGGCTGCCTTCTTCATAAACCAGCGATGGCGCGTTTGACTTCATGGTGAGCTGGCGCACATTTTCCCAGAGGCGGGAGAGATATTCAAAATCCCGTTTGATTTCGGCCTTGGTGCGTGATGCCCCGGCGGTGCGCAAAATGACGCCCATGCCCTGGGGTACTTCCAGATCAGAGGCAATTTGCTTGAGGCGTTTGCGATCTGCCCCGGAGGTGATTTTGCGGGAAATGCCGCCACCGCGTGCGGTGTTGGGCATAAGAACCGAATAGCGACCGGCCAGGGAAAGATAGGTAGTCAGGGCGGCCCCTTTGTTGCCGCGCTCCTCCTTGACCACCTGAACCAGCAGGACTTGCCCGCGCCGGATGACTTCCTGAATTTTATAGCGGCGAATCTGCTTGCGGCGCAGTTCCAGAAGGTCTTCACCTTCACCGCCGCCAAGGTCGTCAAAATTTTCGTCTTCGTCAGGCTCGTTTTGCATATCATCCAGAATTGGATCATCAACCAGACCTGTATCCTCAACCAGATTTGGGTCCGCATCGTCATCCGAATCGGTTTCAGACTTTTGAGTTGCCCTGATTTGTTCAGGTTCGGAATCGCCTAATTCGGATTCCTCCGCTTCGGACTGATCCGTTGCGGATGATGCCGTTGCTTCTGATTCAGCTTCCACAGGCGGCTGATCAGTTGTTTCGTCCTGGGTTTTCCCGGTGTTTTGATCGGCCGCGTTTTGTTCGGTCGCGTCATCGGACAAATCCGCTTCTTCAGCAACGCTTTCGCTCTTTTTGGCTTTGGCGGCTTTTGAAGTTTTGGATTTTTTGGCCTTTGCTTCTTTTTCTTCGGCTTTGGCCGCCAGTTCGGCCTCCAGTCTTACCGCCTCAGCTTCCGCTTCAAGCAATGCCTGTCTGTCCGCCTGCGGGATTTGGTAATAATCCGGGTGGATTTCAGAAAATGCGAGAAAACCGTGGCGATTGCCGCCGTAATCGACAAATGCGGCTTGCAGGGATGGCTCGACACGGGTCACTTTTGCGAGGTAAATATTCCCCCGCAACTGGCGCCGATTGGCAGATTCAAAGTCAAATTCATCAAGTCGGTTTGAACTAGTTACAACAATCCGTGTTTCTTCGGGGTGGCTGGCATCGACCAGCATACGTTTTTTGGCAGTCATTTAGTAAAGCTCCATGCGCTCGGGGGCGATCGGTCCTGTGGCGAGAAAACCAGCCGGAATACGGCAAGGTCTGGCGTTGGCCCGTCGCGCGATGCGAGGCATATTTTTTCAATGTTGAGGTTCTGTCAGAACCCGATTGCAGGGGAGGTTGAGCGGAAAGCATGTCGTGCAACATCCCGGCGGGCGCACTATTGGCCCGGCATAATTGATGTTGAAGCAAGTCGCTCATTTGTCCTCTTTCTCTAATTGGATGAGCACTCGATACTGGTGCTGCACGCCAACCGACCTGCCGGTAAAGCAGGTCGAAATTCTTGTGAGGTGTCAGGGGCGTCTGAAATGTCAGAACGCAAATATGCCCGCAGGGACTTTCCAAGTGCCGCTTTTCAATTTTTGTTGAAGAAAGCCGGACAATAACAATATCCTCACCATTCGATTTAGGGATGCGCAAGTGATTTGGCAACCAAAATAATTTTATACGCGCAAAACGTGCTGGCATGGTGAACGAAAATTCCTTGGGAATTTTACGGACAAAGGAGCTAAAAAATTGTCGTAAACAGGGTGCAATGTCCAGCGAACTGTTGTAAGCGAAAAGTTGTAAACAGGGTGATTTTTTAGCTCATATGTTCCAGATTTTTTCTAAAACAGCCATATTTATCTGGCTCTTGAGTGTTTTGGTGCTGGTGGTGCCTGTTGTGGCGCAGGACAGTGATGCAACACAGGAGGGCGCAGTTGCAGAACTGCCAAAGGTGCTGGCAGTGCGCGTGACCAGCACCCCCCAGCGGGCGCGATTGATAATTGATTTGAGCGGTGCAACCCAGTTTGCTTTTGTTT
Organism: Hyphomicrobiales bacterium; assembly: GCA_015487985.1. Lineage (GTDB taxonomy): Bacteria > Pseudomonadota > Alphaproteobacteria > Rhizobiales > Devosiaceae > DROE01. The sequence continues at coordinate 961 of WFOP01000285.1, read as the reverse complement.
CTTTAGCCGAGCCAAATCGAATTGCGGTGGATGTGCGGGCGGCCGGATTTGGCGGAGAGCAGGGGGGTGTTGCCTCTGGTACGGGGCTTGTTTCCAATTATATCGTTGAGCAGGTGACAGGGGAGCGGGTGCGCACCTATTTGGCTTTGGGGGGCGGTGCGCAGGTGCAGCAGGCCTATATTCTTGAGGCTTTTGAGGCCCAACCCACGCGGCTCGTCGTTGATATAATCGGCGCCAGCCGGGAAGAGTTTTTGCGCAAGGTGGAGGCGGATGCGCTTGCTTCCAGCGCCATTGTGGCAAGCGATGCCAATGCTGCTGAAACATTAACCCAGGAACCCGATGCACCCGGAGCCTCCCAGATTGAACAGGAAACACGTCCGCTTATTCTGATTGATCCGGGGCATGGGGGAATTGACGGGGGAGCGGAAACCGCAGATGGGGTGCGCGAAAAGGAAATTACCCTGTTGTTTGCGCAACAGTTGCAGGAGGTTCTGATATCATCGGGGCGCTATGATGTTGCCTTGACACGGGAAACGGATGTTGCGTTCTGGCTGGAACAGCGGGTGCAACTGGCGCGGGATAACAAGGCGGACCTGCTGATTTCCATACATGCGGATTCCTTTGACGATCCTACCATTCGCGGGGCCAGTGTTTATATTCGAGACGAAGAGGCAACGGATGTTTTGGACAAGGTGCTGGCGGATAATGAAAACAAGGTGGACCTGCTGGCCGGGTTTGTGCCCGATGCGGAGGAGCCTGCGGTGGTGAATATTCTGGTGGAACTGATGCGTCGGGAAATGCGTCGACAGTCGTTTATTGCGGCAAATGCAATTGTCGAGCAGCTCAAGCCCAGCATTCGCGTGCGCAGATTTCCTTTGCGCCGGGCAGATTTTTTTGTTTTGCAGTCCCCTGACGTTCCTGCGGTTTTGCTTGAGCTTGGGTTTTTGTCCAATGAGGAGGA
>WFOP01000284.1 GCA_015487985.1 Hyphomicrobiales bacterium | reverse complement strand
CATAGGCACACGGCGCTCAAATCACAAGTTAATAAATGCTAAATTGTCACACACAATTTCTAACCCTGTGGCTCAAACTCTTTGAAATGCTTGGAAAGCTTGAGGGTCTGGGCCTGATAGTTGGACCCCAGATCGCTTCCATAAAGCATTCCGGGGCGCTCCGCCATGCGTTCATAAAGCAGGCGCCCGATGGTCTGGCCATGATCGAGCATAAACGGCACCTCATGGGAGCGCACTTCAAGCACAGCACGGGACCCCGCCCCCCCGGCGGCATCATAGCCAAACCCGGGATCAAAAAACCCGGCATAATGAACTCGAAATTCACCCACCGTATGATCAAAGGGGAGCATTTCGGCGGCAAATTCGGGCGGCACACAAACGCTTTCGCGACTGACAAGAATATAAAACTCATCCGGGTCAAGGATCAGGTCCGCGCGTTTCCCGCGGAACATGGGATCCCAGAAATCACGCACATCAAGCGCGTTCTTTTTATCCACATCCACCACCGCCGTGTGACGCTTTGAGCGAAACCCGATGAGACCGTTTCGCCCATCGCCCTTCAAATCAATAGACAAAGAAACACCGTTCGCCACTTCGATATTGGGGTCAAATACCAAAGGCTCCTCGGCGTGAAGCTGTTTATGCTCCTCGATGGAAAGCCTTGTGGCCCCTTTTCTGAAACGTACCTGGGTCAGTCGCGAACCGGTTCTCACCAGAACAGGAAATGTGCGCGGGGAGACTTCAAGATAAAGCGGACCTGAATAGCCATCGGGTACACTGTCAAAAGAGCGGGCATTGTCGCAAATCACCCGGGTGAATATATCAAGCCGGCCAGTGGAACTTTTGGGGTTGGCCGAAGCACCAACGGTGTCGGGTAAGTCAAAACTTTCCAGCAATGGCACCAGATAGACGCAGCCGCGCTCCAGCACTGCCCCGTTCCTCAAATCAATCTCATGAAGTTTTAACTCGTCAATCCGCCGGGCAACCGTGTGATCGGGACCGGGCAGGAAGCTGGAGCGAACGCGATATGCTTTTGAACCCAGCCGCATGTCAAGGGAAGCGGGTTGAATCTGATCCCCGTCCAAAGGGCTGTCAACCAGAATTGATCCGGCGGCGCGCAAATGCTCGATCAGTTGGGTTGAATATATGCCATCCGGCCAGCTGGGCATGATTTGAAATCCCTGTTTTCAGATTGTCTCCTTTGACTAACAACCCTTAACGTTGACGCCAAGCACAAAAAGGCCGTATGACTTCACTTGCGTGGTGATTTGGCCGGTCTGATTGCAGCCACGATAAAAAACTTGCTAAAGGACCTGAAAGAACCCGGCCAATTGGTCGGGTTTTTGATTTGGAGCAAGGATATGTCTCGCCAGAAGAACCCGTTGGACAACCCCAAAAATCGCGGTGCCCAGACCAATATGGTACATGGGGGCACCACCCGCAGCCAGTATGGGGAAACCAGCGAAGCCATTTTCATGAATTCAGGGTTTACATATGCCAGCAGCGAGGCGGCTGAAGCCCGATTTGAGGGAGTTGACCCGGGACATATTTATTCACGTTTTTCCAACCCGGGCGTGGAAATGTTTCAGGACCGGATGGCATCTTTAGAAGGGGCAGAGGCGGCACGGGCGACCGCCACAGGGATGGCGGCTGTCACCACCGCGCTCATGGCGCAATTGCGCGCCGGAGACCATGTGGTGGCGGGGCGCGCCCTGTTTGGCGGCTGTCGATTTGTGGTGGAAGATTATCTGCCGCGCTGGGGGGTTGGCTCAACCCTTGTGGACGGGCGCGATCCTGAAAATTTCGCCAGAGCCATGCAGCCTGACACAAAGCTGATATTTATTGAAACCCCCACCAACCCGACGCTGGAGCTGGTGGACATTAGGGCTGTTGCGGAAATCGCCCATGCCCATGGTGCGTTATTGGTTGTGGACAATGTTTTTGCCACCCCCCTCTGGCAAAGCCCGCTGGCGTTGGGAGCGGATCTGGTGGTTTATTCAGCAACCAAACATATTGATGGTCAGGGGCGCGCGCTTGGGGGCGTTATCCTTGGCTCAAAAGAACTGATCGAGGGGGATGTGCACACAATAATTCGCCAGACCGGGCCTTCGATTTCTCCCTTTAACGCGTGGATTATGCTCAAGGGGCTGGAAACCATTGACTTGCGGGTGCGCAGAATGAGCGAAAACGGAGCCAGAATCGCAAATTTTCTGGCGGAACACCCCAAGGTTGAAAGGGTGTTTTACCCCCATCATCAAAGTCACCCCCAGTATGATTTGGGCAAACGCCAAATGAAAAGCGGCTCCAACATGGTGGCGTTTGAAGTCAAGGGGGGCAAACAGGCAGCTTTTGATTGCGCTAACGGATTAAGCATTATTGTGATCTCGAACAATCTGGGGGATGCAAAATCCATCATTTCACACCCGGCAACCACAACCCATCAGCGTTTTGACGACGCCACCCTGGAGGAATTGGGTATCGGGCAGAACCTTTTGCGTCTTTCGGTCGGGCTTGAAGATGCAGACGATCTGATTGCTGACCTGGCGTTTGGGCTGGATCAGGTTTAGTTCCCTGAACTCGCCGCAATATCAATTTCCGCCAAAGTTTTTATAGGCGCGTAAAACCCGCATCAGAGCAGTGTAAAATGTTGCGGCGGCGAAAATATAGGCCAGCAGTGCAAACCAGTTTGGCCACAAACAAATCGCCACCAGAAACAAAATTGTTTCAGTTCCCTCCAGCAGGCCATCGGAATAGTAGAGACTTTTTTCCCCTTGCGAACCGGTCACGAGTTTTTGCCGCTCAGCCAGTATTCCATAGCCAAGAAATGTCGCTCCGTTAACATAAAAGGCCAGTAACAAAATAGCGGCGGCAATGGCATTTGTTTGTGGGGAAACAATCGCAAATGCCAACGGAATTGCACCGTAAAACAAAAAATCCGAGACGATATCCAAATAGCCGCCAAAATCGGTTTTTTGGGTTGCCCGCGCCACCGCACCATCCAGACCGTCTGCAATACGCGACAGAACAAGCAAAACCAGCCCGACATAAAAACTGCCAGATGCAATCATTACCGCAGCAAGCAACCCCAGCCCCAGACCAGTCAGCGTGACAGTGTTGGCGCTGATACCCGCCCGGGCGAGGATTCTTCCTGCGCTGTTGAGTGGCCCGTCAATGATTTTGCGCATGGTGGCGTCTAACATTTGTCTTTCCCCAAAAAACCTTTAATGTTTTATACCGTGTTCTCACCCTAACATCGAAGGGTAATACAGGCCCATCAAATTGATGACATCACCTTTCTCAGCGCAAGCGGGCTTGTAAGAAAGCGCGAAGCTGGTATTTGTTGAGCCTGAAATTCACTTTCCAGGACCTTGTATGGATTTTCGAACCATTCTGGCAATTATCGGCGCGCTCGTGGCAAGTCTTGGTTTGGCCATGCTTGTGCCTGCGGTGGCGGATGCAATTGTTGGCCACGAAAACTGGCGGGTGTTCCTTGGTGCGTCCCTTGTCACAACCCTGAGCGGGGGCGGCTTGTGGGCATCCTCTTCTGGACGGATCGAGACACTGACCCTCAGGCAGGCATTTTTATTAACCGCATTGATCTGGGTGGTGCTGACCTTTTTCAGTTCGCTGCCATTTTACTGGTCGGACATGGGGCTGAGCTACACCGATTCCATGTTTGAAGCCATGTCGGGCATCACGACAACCGGGGCAACGGTTATCACCGGACTTGATGTGGCACCGCCGGGCATATTGTTGTGGCGCAGCCTTTTGCAATGGTTTGGCGGACTTGGTATTGTGGTGATGGCAATTGCGGTCTTGCCAACCCTGCAGGTGGGTGGCATGCAGATGTTCAAGGCCGAAGCGTTTGAAACCCCGGATAAAATCCTGCCTCGCGCAGCCCAGATTGCAGGCGGAATGACGGCGGTTTATATCGGTTTGACCCTGTTTTGCGCCGGCGCATACTGGTTTTTTGGAATGGGCATCTTTGATGCTATTTCCCACGCCATGACCACCGTTGCCACGGGAGGATTTTCAACCCGAGATGGTTCAATTGAGTCATTCCAGTCCGCTGCCATCGACTATACAAGTATATTCTTCATGATTTCCGGGGCCATACCTTTTGCGCTTTATCTGGGAGCACTGCAACATGGCAGGTGGAAACAACTATTTAGCGATTCGCAGGTGCGCACTTTTTTCGGGCTTATCCTTCTGGTGTCGCTGATGATGACGCTGATTCAGGTACAGATCAACATTTATCACGGGGAAGAAGCATTTCGCCATGCGCTGTTTTCCGTGGTTTCGGTAATGACCGGCACCGGATATGCCACGATTGACTATGGTTTGTGGGGGCCGCTGGCGATGACAATATTCTTTGTCCTCACATTTATCGGGGGCTGCACCGGTTCCACCTCATGCGGGATTAAAATATTCAGGTTTCAGGTGCTGGCGCGGGACCTTTATCAGCATGTGCGCCAGATACTGTCCCCGTCAAGAATATATGTGAAACGCTATAATGGCGCGCCACTTCCCGAAAGCGTTTCCATCTCCATTCAAAGCTTTGTTTTCCTGTATATTTTGAGTTTTTTCGTTCTGGCGGTGCTGCTGGCGGCCACGGGCATGGATATGGTGAGCGCTCTTTCAGGGGCGGCAACGGCAATTTCCAATGTGGGGCCGGGGCTTGGCGAAATTATCGGGCCCGCCGGCAGTTTTCAGCCGCTGGCGGACGTTTCCAAATGGCTGCTTATTGCGGGCATGCTGGTGGGGCGCCTTGAAATCCTGATTATATTTGTGCTGTTCACGCCACGTTTCTGGCGTGTCTAGGCACTAAAGCATCGGCTGATACACTGTCAGTTTTATTCATTCAATCGGTCAGAAACTGATTGGGATTAAAATAATATGCGGCAGAGCAAAACTCACATTTCACTTCAATCTCCCCCTCAACCGCCATTGCCTCGCGTTCTTCTTCACTAAAGTTAGCCATCAGCATTGCTTCGGTGCGATCTGCGGAACATGAACATCGCGCCACAAGCGCCAATGGCTCAAAAACCCGCACGCCTTTTTCATTGAACAGGCGAAACAAAAGGCGCTCGGCGCTCAACTCGGGATCAACCAGCTCGGCGTCACTCAGGGTTGAAAAAAGCGACTTGGCCTCAAGCCAGTTATCGGGATCATTTATCGGGCGCTCCTCAATTTCAGGATCATCCCCGCCGGGTAAATCTGCAACAGGCTGGCCACCGGTCCGGGGCAGAAACTGCACCATCATGCCACCTGCCCGCCAGCGCGGTGTGGCCTCACCTTTTATGCTGTGTTCGGCAACCGCCAGTCTGACAGCGGTCAATATTTGCTCGGACTGGCCAAAATAACGGTGAGCGGCCGTTTCAAAGCCCACACCTGTGATTTCAACAATTCCCTGATAGCGCTCGGTATTGGGACCCTGATCAACGGTCATGGCCAGGCTTCCTTTTCCCAGAAGGCTGGCGGTGTCTGTCTGTTTGGCCTTGATGGCATTTTCAATGGCATCCGCATCAAACCGGGCATATCCCCGCAGGCCATCGGGGGCATCCAGATCAACCACAATCATGTTCACGGCGCCATCGGTCTGGGACTGCAGAATAAACCGCCCCTCAAACTTCAGGGACGAGCCCATAAGTGCGGTCAGCAAAACCGCTTCCCCCAGCACACGGGCAACCGGGGCGGGGTAATCATGGGCGGTCACAATCTGATGAAAGGCATCGGACAGACGAACTGCCCGCCCCCGGCATCCAAGGCGATCCAGCGTGAAGGGCACAGCCACATCATCGCCGCTTTCTTCGCGATCCAGTCCCAACGCCGTTAATGATATTTTGCTCATGTCAGCTTCTCAATTCCAAATACCCACGCCAGAATGGCCTTTTGAATATGAAGGCGATTTTCCGCCTCATCAAATACCACCGATTTGGGACCATCCATCACCTGCGCGGAAACTTCGTCGCCCCGGTGCGCAGGCAGGCAATGCATAAACAGGGAATCCTTTGCTGTCAGATCCATCAGATTCTGGTCAACACGATAGGGGCCAAGAATTTCCCGGCGCTTATCCGCATCCTTGTCCCCCATGGAGACCCAAGTATCGGCCAGAACAAGGTCAGCCCCCTTGGCGGCGGCTTTAGGATCATCACCAAGCTGTATCAGGTCCCCTGCGGCGGCAATATCCGCCCGCATCCCCTGAGAGGGACCATAGGCGTCAGGCACCGCAATATTGAGCTTGTTGCCAAAGATTTTTGTCGCGTGGATCCATGAGGCCAGAACATTGTTTGCATCCCCCACCCAGGTAACGGTTGCCTCAGAAATCGGTCCGCGATGTTCCTCATAGGTTTGAATGTCGGCCAAAACCTGACAGGGGTGGGAAAGATGGGTCAGCCCGTTGATCACCGGAATGGTTGCGGCACCGGCCAGTTCAAGCAAATCATCATGGGACAGGATACGGATAATAATCGCATCAACAAACCGCGAGAGAACCCGGGCCGTATCGGAAACGGTTTCTTCGCGTGAGAGCTGCATTTCCCTGCCGGTCAGCATTATGGTCTCCCCCCCCAACTGACGCATGCCCACATCAAAGGAAATCCGCGTACGGGTGCTTTCACGTTCAAAAATCATCGCAAGGGTTTTGTCCTTGAGCAATTGGGGACGATCCCCATCTGCAAGGCGGGTTTTAAGGTCCATGGACAGGTCGAGAATGGCACGCAAGGTTTCTCTGGAGAAATCCTTCAGATCAAGGAAATGGCGTACAGGAAAGTTTGATGGAGTGTTGCTCATTATTTCTCGTCCTCAGCCGCAACCTCGGCCAGTGTGGCGTCGATTTTTTCAAAGGCTTCTTCTATATGGTCCCTGGTGATAATCAGGGGGGGAAGCAAACGCAATACATTGTCGCCTGCGGCCACCGCAAGTAATTTGTGGTCCTGAAGGCGCTTTACGACATCGCGAACCGGCGGGGTGATTTTCATCCCCACCATCAGCCCTTTCCCGCGTACATCCTGCACCAGATCAGGATATTTCTGCATCAACTGGTGCATGTGCCAGGACAGAACATGACCCATTTCCTCCACATGCTCGATAAACCCGGGGGCGAGAACCCTGTCAAGAACCGCATTGCCCACGGCACAGGCAAGCGGGTTGCCGCCATAGGTGGAGCCATGGGTACCGGCAACCATCGACTTTGCCACTTTCTTTGTTGCCAGACAGGCCCCCAGGGGAAATCCGGCCCCGATGCCCTTGGCAATGGCCATCAGATCGGGTTCAATACCGGCCCATTCATGGGCGAAAAATTTGCCCGTGCGCCCGTACCCCGTCTGCACTTCATCCAGTATCAGCAAAAGTCCATGGGTATCACACAGTTTGCGCAGGTCTTGCAGAAATCCCTCCTCAATCACGCCGACTCCGCCTTCCCCCTGAACGGGTTCAATCAGAATGGCGGCGGTTTTATCCGATACAAGCCTGGCCACCGCTTCAATATCTCCGGGTGGCAGGTGGTGAAAGCCGGACAGGGAAGGGCCAAATCCCTCGATATAGGCCGGATTCCCCCCCGCCGCGATGGTGCCAAGGGTGCGCCCGTGGAATGCACCGGTAAAAGCGATCACTTCAACCCTTTCAGGTTGGCCCAAGTCAAAGAAATAGTGCCGCGCGGTTTTCAGTGCACATTCAATAGCCTCGGCGCCTGAATTTGTGAAGAATACCGAGTCGGCAAATGTCGCTTCGCTCAGACGCTGAGCCAGTTTTTCGGCCTGCGGAATGGAAAACACATTGGAGACGTGCCACAACTGGTCGACCTGCTTGTGAAGGGCCTCAGCTATATGGGCATCCCCGTGACCCAATGCATTCACCCCGACGCCGGACATGAAATCCAGATATTCTTCCCCTTCTGCCGAAAACAGTCGCACCCCCTGGCCTCGCTCAAAAGAAATTTTTGCGCGTGCGTAAGTGGGGAACAAGGCAGAATTGATTGAATCTGTCACCGGGGTCTCCTCAAGACAATGGGGTGAAATTATTTAACAATCGGCGTGCGGTTTTGGTGAATTTCACCGGATTTTTGACGCCAAAACCAAAAAACGCGCTCCGGAGCGGGGCACGTTTATAACTTTCTTTTATCCGCACGAGTTGTGCGGTGTCAATGCGGCGCAAGATAAGTGATTGACTTGACTCAATAAAAACCAGCGCAACAATAAGTTGCCGGAAATCCCTTATTTTCCACATGTTTTTTTCCGGGAAAAGTAGAAAATTCCCTTGTCACGGATTCACCCATTTGTTTAATATCCGGTTAATGGGGCCACGATATATCGTGTGAAATTCCGATAACACTACGACCTATGGTATTAACTGCTGCCTTTCACCTGATTTGCAGCACGCTGGAGGATTCTGCAAATGGCATGGACTGATGATCGCGTTAGCATTCTAAAAAAACTCTGGATGGAGGGCTTGAGCGCGTCTCAAATTGCAGTTGAACTGGGTGAAGGGGTGACACGAAACGCGGTTATCGGCAAAGTTCATCGGCTGAAACTTTCCGGTCGGGCCAAACCCGCCACATCCTCCCAGAGGGCACGAAGCGCAAGCCGGGTTTCCAGACATACAAATCCACGGGGGGGCAATGTCAGCTCAGGTGGCGGCATGAAACGCCGCACTATGTCAACTCCCGTATCAGGGGCAAATGCTCTCAGCCCCGTGGTCATAGAACAGGAGGGGGTACGACTTGCAGCCCGCCAGGCAGAGATTTTCATTCCGATTGAAGAACGTATTGGCCTGTTGGAGCTGACTGAAAAAACCTGCAAGTGGCCAATTGGCGACCCGCTGCACGATGATTTTCATTTCTGCGGGCATGATTCAGATGAAAAGGCCCCCTATTGTAAATTTCATGCCGGACGCGCCTATCATACGATCGAGCGCAAGAAAAAATAGATTTCAGCAGTTATTTAGTAATTGCCACCGGCAAAAACAAAAGAGGCTGCACTGGTTGCAGCCTTTTTTTGTGACCAAAGCAATAGCACCCTGAATTGTCAAACTTGTCCCAAGGTCATAGGGTTGATGGGTTGCCTGAGGGTTAAACAACAGATTTGGAAAGCAAAAAAGATGAAACTGGCACAGGCGCTCGACAATTTTGATTTGGACAACCCCGAACTGCCCGCAGCAATTGGCGAGGCGGCGCTGACCTCGGGGGACTATCCATATAATAAAAAGATGAAATGGAAAAAATACGAAGCGCGCCTGCTGGAATTGCAGGTGGAACTGGTCAAGCTGCAATCCCATCTCAAGAACAGCGGGATGCGCATTGTGAGCATATTTGAGGGGCGCGATGCCGCCGGCAAGGGGGGAAGCATCAAGCGCTATCGCGAAAATCTCAATCCACGCCAGACCCGAGTTGTCGCCCTGCCTGCCCCTTCAGACCGCGAACAGGTGCAATGGTATTTTCAGCGCTATATTTCTCATCTGCCGGCGGCGGGGGAATGCGTTCTTTTTGACCGTTCATGGTATAAT
>WFOP01000283.1 GCA_015487985.1 Hyphomicrobiales bacterium | reverse complement strand
GTCGCAGATTTCCTGCATGCTGGTCTGGTGAATGCCTTTGGCGGCGAAACACTTTGCGGCGGCACTCAGGATTTCTGATTTGCGGCGCTTGTGAAGTGCCTCATCTTTGGTGCGCATTACAAAACCTCTTAAAACGCGAATATTTATTCTGTTTATATCTTGCATCGGAAAATTGCAACCTATATTAAAAGCGAACGTTCATTTTATTTATTGAAACTGCGTATCGAGTTGGAGTTAAGAATATGAATATGATTGCAAAAATTAATTTTGAATTTGGCTGGGCACTGCTGGCCGTGGTGATGCTTTTTGGCATTTTGATCGCCCATGGCGCCATGGCAAATGAATCCGGGGCGGAGATGGAAAGGGCAAATGCGTCATTTGCCAATGGGGATTTTGAATCTGCCAAAGAGCAGTTTCTTGAACTGGAAAGAGTCGCGCCAAAGGATGTTGCGGTGTTGCGGAAAATTGCCTTGCTGTATCTGCTGGAGAACAATGCGTCGCTTTCTCAGTCCTATTATGAAAAGGTTATTGAGAACTCTTCTGCAATTGCGCGTGCGTGGCCAAATTCTCTGGAACTGTATCTGGATACGGCGTTGGCCTATTTCCGGGGGGACGATTTTGCCCGGGCGGCGGTTTATCTGGGTAAAGCCGCCGGGCCGATGGGGGTTACATTCATTGATGAGATTGCCGTGGCGCAACGCCAGCTGGAAATGTTTCAGGGGCTTGACCCTTATATAATTTCAGGCAAGCCGTTTGTTGAAATTCCCTTTGTTCAACTGGATCCGCTTCCGGTGGTTCTTGTTAGTGTAAATGGCTCGGAGCCGCTTAAATTCGTTATTGATACCGGTGCGGAAGAAATAACCATTGATACCAGTGTGGCCCAGCGTTTGGGTGTTGAGAATGTTGGGGGGAGCAGTCTTCAAAAAGGTGCTGCGGCAGGCAGTGGCGCGATGGTTCAACTGGGCAAAATAGATCGTATTCAGCTCGGGGGTCTGGGTGTTCAAAACATCCCGGTCGATATTTTGGATATGGGGCCGATTTCTGAAAGGGTTTTTGAAGGCACGCTAATTTCCGGGAGCATTGGCACGCGGTTTCTGATGCACTTTCTTTCCAGTATTGACTACAAAAACCAACAGTTGATTTTGAGGCAGAAAACAATTGAAAATCGCATGGCATTTGAAACGCGCCTTTCAGGCATTGCGCACAAAACAATACCAATCAGCATGTATTATACGCATTTGATTTTGGCCCGGGGGTCTTTCAACAGGCAGAATGAGGGACTTTATGTGGTGGATACCGGTGTTGCCGGTGCGGGGCTGCTTTCCTCTGAAGAAAAATTTGAAAGTTCCGGTGTGCTGATTGACTGGAGCAAATCCGAGGTTGGGGCCGGTGTTGGTGGTGAAGCGGAGGCCTTGCAGGTGCAGGTTAACGAAGTGGCACTGGGAGCCGGGGCAAATAAAGTCATCCGGTCAAACGTTCCAGGCGTGCTTTTAAGGGAAGATCTGGGCCTTTTTGGCGGGGGGTTGGGCTTTGAAATTCAAGGGTTGATTTCACACAGTCTTTTTAAGGGGGCCGTTGTTAGCTTTGACTTTGAAAGCATGGAATTGATCGTTGAAGAATAGGCTTCTGGTTTGGTTTGTCGCCGCAAGCTTGCACAAGCCCGATGTGCGATTTTGCGGCGTATATATTAATGCGAATGAATATTCTGTTTATCTATTGACATTTCGTTCAGCTCACCTATCTCATAAAGCGAATGGTCGTTCTGCATAAGGCGGTTGTTGGATATTCAGGCCCTGGCTCTCCCCCCCTTAGGGAACTGAAAATCCGGCAACCGACCTTTTTTAATTATCTGGCGTTGAAAGCAAATTGTGATGAATAGTCGAAGAATTTGGTTTGTTGTCTCCGTTATCATTCTTGTTTTGATTGTCGCCATTGTGGTTGTGCTCGAAGACGAAGCGCAAATCGTTCAAAAAGCCCCTGAAGTCTATGTGCCGCTGGTTTCTGTTGTGGAGGTGCAATCTCAGGACAACGGGGGCAGTATTCAAACGTTTGCTCAGGTAAATCCACGCTGGAATCTGACCGTAAAATCCCGGGTGGGCGGGGAGGTTGTTCGCGTGTCTGAAAAGGCATTTGCAGGGCAGGTCGTTGAAAAAGGAGATTTGCTGATTTCCATTGACGACAGTGCTTATCAGGTGGCGCTTCGCGAGGCGGAGCAGGCGGTTTTGTCCGCACAAATTGCCCTGACCCGCGAGCAGGCTCGCGCCGACAGAGCACAAGCGGAATGGGCGGCGGCGGGTAACAGTTCGCCCCCGACACAATTGGCCTTGAACATCCCGCAACTGGAATTGGCCAAGCGATTGCTTGGGGCGGAGCAAAGTCGATTGCTGGTTGCCAAGAACAGGTTGGCGGACACGACAATATCAGCCCCGTTTTCCGGTATCGTTACTCAGCGTAATGTTTCAATCGGACAAAATGTCAATGAAGGTGAAGACCTGCTGGATATTGTGGGGAATGAAAACCTTGAAATTGCGGTTTCTCTTGGCAGGCAACAATGGGAAATGCTTGCAGAAAACTGGCGGAACAAAGTCGCGCTTATCACAGATATGGCCGGCGTTGAGATCGGTGAAGCGATCATTAAACGGGGCGGAGGTTTTCTTGATCCGCAAACCCGTCAATACCGCCTGTTTCTGGAGGTTGAAAATACGCCCAATTCCCGGGTTCTTCCCGGGGATTATATTAGCGTGCAATTACCGGGGCGGCATATTGCCGAAACGCTTAGAATTCCCCAGACGGCTTTAACCCGCGAGGGGCTTGTCTGGTATGTTGATGGAGACAACAGGCTGCGCAAATTTGTTGCGCAGGTGCTGTTTTATTCGGGTTCGTATATTGTTGTGAAAACTCCTGATGTGGAAGCGCGGGAAAACAGCTCCCCCCGTTCGTTTCTGATCGCCACAACGCCTCTTGCCTCATATCTGGCGGGAAACCGCGTTGAGGCCATGCCGGCGGGGGGAAACTGAGGTGCACGCTTTAACCCGCTGGTTCATCCATAATCCGGTTGCGGCCAACCTGATCATGGGCCTGATACTTGTCGCCGGCATATTCACCCTGATGAATATGCGGATTGAAGGTTTTCCAAAACTCCCCGCAGATACAATTCAGATACAAACCGCCTATG
>WFOP01000282.1 GCA_015487985.1 Hyphomicrobiales bacterium | reverse complement strand
GAGCGCCTTCAGCCACTCGGCCACCTCTCCACCGCCGTGCTTAATGGCCATTTCCATTGCTTTCAAGCGGTTTTTGTCAATCTGGCGGCATTTACAAAAAATAATTCATAAAAGTGGAAATCCAACCCCTGACAAATTTACTCTTGATTGTTCGCGCAAACAGAACAACAATATTTCACGGTTTCCCGCCTGAATAATGGAGGAAATTGCGGATGACGACAGTTTTACTTCCTTGCGTCTTGTTGCGAAACGTTAAGTTGTGGCGAAAGTACTTGTTTAACCTTCCCCCGCCAAATCGGGCAAAAGGCGCTTGGCGGATGTTTTGGGCGTTTTGTGGATATTTGATGTTTGCCGGATCCACCTCTTTGGCTGGCTCGGACGCAAATTCCTCGCCAATATTGGGAACGTGGCTTACCCAGTCAAATTCTGAAATCACCATTGAAATGTGCGACATGGGATATTGTGGTTACATTTCAAAAATTGTTATTCCTCAGCACCTTATCGATAAATATGGCAAAGAGGCCGTAGAGGCGCAGGGGGAATTTACCGACGTCTTGAACAAAGATCCAACACTGCGATCACGGCGAATCCAGAATCTGCAAATTCTGGTTCTGCACACTCAAACTGCACCGGATCGCATGGACGGCAAGATTTACAATCCTGAAAATGGCGAAACCTATGAAGGGTTCCTTGAAGTAAAAACCCCCGATCATATTCGCCTTTCCGGCTGCGTTTTGTTTAACCTGCTTTGTATGGGGGAAGACTGGACAAGGGTCGCCTCACCCAGTTGATTCTCAGATGGAGGGCCAGATTTTTCTGGCCCCTCCCCTATCCCACTTCAAAACCCCTCTTTACCCCTGGCCGCGCCAGCATGCGTTCAATCCAGCGGCCTACATTGGGGAAATCGGCCATGTCAATCTGCTGTTTTTCATGCACTCTGGCCCAGCCGATGGTTGCAATATCGGCAATTGAAAATTCGCCGGCGATGTAATCCTGCCCTTCAAGCTGACGATCAAGAACTCCATAAAGTCGTTTGGCTTCAGTATGATAGCGCTCAATGGCATAGGGAATTTTTTCTTTGGCGAACACAGCAAAATGGTGCATCTGTCCGAGCATGGGACCAAAGCCGCCCATTTGCCAGTTCAGCCATTCATCAACCTTGACCTGAGCGCGTTTGTCGTTTGGATAGAATTTGTTGAATTTTTCACCCAGATACTTCAAAATCGCACCGCTTTCAAACACCGAAATCGGCGCACCGCCCGGCCCCTCAGGGTCAACGATTGCCGGAATGCGATTGTTGGGGGAAATTTTCAAAAACGCCGGCTCAAACTGCTCTCCCTTGCCGATATTTACTTTGTGAACGGTGTAGGGAACGCCCAATTCTTCAAGCATTATTGAAATCTTATATCCGTTTGGCGTTGTCCAGAAATAAAGATCAATCGGGGAATTTTGCGTGGTCATTATGCGCTTCCTTGTTGGGGTATAAATATCAAAATTGTCGGCGTTTGTTATATCGTATTTTTACGATGGATAACAAGTGGCAATTGTGCATGAATTAAACAACTGGCGTCTATCAATTGAATTTGTTGGACTTTTTTTTGCTCTGAAGTCATCCTGTTCCTTGTCAAAGCAAAGGATAGAGCGTGCCCCCCATCATTGAAATCATACTATTGTTTGGGGCCGGATTGATTGCCGGAGCGCTTAATTCCCTGGCTGGCGGGGGATCATTTATCAGCTTCCCCGCCCTGCTTTTGGCGGGTGTTCCCCCGGTTCTGGCCAACGCCACCAACACGTTCGCCTCGTGGCCGGGATATGTTTCGGGAACCGTTGGATACTGGACCCATATCAGGAAAAACAAACGTCAGTTGGTGCCTTATATTGTGGCCGCCACCGTTGGTGGATATGCCGGGGCGGAGTTGCTTTTGCGGGTGAATGATGCACAATTTGAAGTGGTGGTGCCCTGGCTGATGGCAATGGCGGTTTTTCTTTTTGCCTTTGGCGGCAGGATCAATGACTGGATTGACAAACGGTCGGGAACCGGCGCTGCTTCCGGTCGGTTGGCGGGGGGTATCCTGTTGATTTTCCTGACACTTATCTGTCTTTATGGGGGATTTTTCAACGCCGGCCTGGGTATCATCCTTTTGGCCTTTTTTGCCCTTGCGGGGGTCAAGGATATCCATGCCATGAACGGAATGAAGCTGTTGCTTTCAGCCATTGTTGCCTCGGTGGCCATCATCCGGTTTGCCCTAAGCGGCTCAATCGCCTGGTATCAGGGAAGCCTTGTTTTTGTCGGTTCAATGGTGGGGGGATATGTGGCGGCGCGACTGGCGAAATACATCCCCACCAAAGTGCTGAACATCGGGATTATTCTTTATGGAATTGTGCTGACGCTGGTATTTTTCTGGCAGGCCTATGG
>WFOP01000281.1 GCA_015487985.1 Hyphomicrobiales bacterium | reverse complement strand
GCTTTTGCTGGATGAACCTTTGAGCGCCCTTGATCCTGTTTCAAGGGAAGAATTGCTAAATATTATGACGGCACTTTTTCCCTCAATGAGAATCCCTGTTCTTTATGTCACCCATGCTTTTGAGGAGGCGGTGCGCCTGGGGGATAATTTCTTGCGCATGGAGGGGGGAAAAATTGTCGCTCAGGGGGGCGCCCGGCAGGTTCTGGCCCATGGTTCTGCAACAGGTCAGGAATTGGCGGTGTCCAGTATCTTGTACGGGGTTGTTTCAAAGCATGAAAAAAACGGGGTAGGTGTTGTTTCTCTGGGCCAGCAGAATATTGAAGTGACGGCGCCAAACCTTGTTGAGGGCAAAAGAACAGCCCTGAGATTGTGGGCGCGTGATCTTATTCTGTCTCACAACAGACCAGGGGGATTGAGCGCGCGAAACTGTTTGGCTGCAAAAATTGTTGCGCTGAAAAATGTGTCGTTTGGGCAGGTGCTGGTGGAGGTGGATTTGGAGGGCCAAATGGTGCATGCACTGATTTTGGGGCAGACCGCATCTGAGATGTCGCTTCAGGCGGGGCAGGAAATATTCTTGATATTCAAATCCGCCACCATTGAGCCGGGGATATCAATCTGACTGCTAGAGACTAAGCAGCCGGCTAAACCGTTTCATGGTTTTTTGCAGTTGTTTCTTTTCGACTTTAGAGAGGTCATTCATCAGGGCCTCATCCAGTTCAACCCAGTGGGCAATCAGTTGCTTTCGCACTGTGCGCCCGGCTTTGGTCAGTTGCGTTGCCGGTGTGAGGCTTTCTTCAAAGCTGTTGCGATGCAGAAGCGACAGGTCCACCAGTCGGTCAATTCTTGTTTGCAGTGAATGTGGGTCCAGTCCTGTCAGTTGGCCAAGCTGGGCGTCTGTTGTGGGCTTTTTCTTCTTTGAGCCGAGCAGAATAGCGTCATCACCGGGTTGCAGATGAAATTTATTCAAGGGGCGAAGCAGAACCTGGCGTGCCATATGGCCCGCCTCGATCAGTTGAAAAAGTGTCGAATGTGAAATTTTCTTGTGCATGACGCCATAGTAGGCGGGTTTGGGGGTCAGCGTCGATGTTGGTGTTAATCTATCGTTAATTTGTTTTGAAAGGTGTTGTAGAAAAGCCCCCGACAAAAAGGCCCGGCGGTTGAACGCCGGGCCTGATTTGGAACTTGATTGTGGCGTGAACTTACATGCCTGTGGTCATGCGACCTTCAACGGCAGGTGAAACGGTGCCGTTTTCACGAACATAAGCCATTACGTCATTGGCCATAAGTTTGGCCGATATCGCCGGGATCAGGTTGTTTTTGCCTACAAACATGGAGTAGCTGTCACCGCCACGGGCAAGGAAGTCGTTGGTTGCCATTGTGTAGGTTGCGTTCGGATCAATATCCGCACCGTCAATTTTCACGGATACAACGCGCGAGCCGGGTTCCGCATCGGGGTTGAATACAACTTCCATTCCCGAAATCTGCGGGTAGGCACCTGAAGCATCGGGGAAACGGGACAGGCCGTTTTCAAGAGCTGCAATCACGTCGGCACCGCTCAGTTCAAGTTTGACCGTTACGTTGCCGAATGGCAGTTCGGTCAGGATGTCGCGACGTGTGATGTCATAGTTTGCATCATATTCACGACCTGCACGAATGCCCCCGCCATTGGTCAGGGCGATATCAGCATTCACTGCGGCGCGCATGGCGTCGGTAATCAGGTTGCCGATTGCAGTTTCCCTCGTGCGCACGCTTTGTCTGCGGCTATCAAGCGGGGTGGCCACAACACCGACAGAAACATCAAGCTCAGAGGCCAGTTCGGCTTCAAAACCGGCAACCATTTGAGCATAGTCAGCGGGAACCGCATAAGAGGCGGTATCAATGATGCGGAAATTGGTGTGCCAGTCCACATCCCGGTCTTCGCCTTCACCTTCGATTACAGCGGTGATGTCCAGAGCAACCAGATTTTCAGCATCGGCGGCACCTTCAGCAAAAACAACATGCCCGTTGTCCGCAACCCGCAGGTCATGGTCATGGCCGGACAGGACGAAATCCACAGCGCCCGAATTGATCATTTCCTGATCCTGGTCCCAATCAGAGTGGGTGACAACGACTACAATGTCTGCCCCCTCTTCACGCAGTGCGTCAGCGCTGGTTTCAAGAGTTTCAAGTGCTGCTGTAAATTGCAGCGTGCCGGGGCTGGAAACAGTTGGGGTCGTATCAAGGGTCAGACCGATAACGCCGACTTTCAGCGGGCCAAATTCATACATAATGCTGTCGGCAAAACCATCAACGATGGAGCCATCGGCGTTGCGCATATTGGCGGCGAGCAATGTTGAATTAAGGTCGCCCATGCGGGTGTTGAAGATTTCTTCGCCAAAATCATATTCGTGATTGCCGGGAACAAAAACGTCCGGGGCTTCCAGATTGAGCAGTTCAATCACGTGGGCGCCCTTGTCGATTCCTGAAAACAGTGAGGGGGAAATCGTATCGCCGGGAAAGGCGTAAATTACATTTTCCGCGTTGGCTTTTACGTCACGGGCAACAGCGGCTGCGCGTGCAAAACCGCCGCGTTCCTCGTCAACGGCCATTTCATAAAGATCTGAAGCGACCAGAAGGGTGAATTTCACTTCCTGAGCTTCCTGGGCCAGCGCGCCAGCGCCCGACAATGAAAGCAGGGCGATTGAACCCAGAAGTTTAGCTTTGAAATTGGATGTCATTTGTGCCTCCCTTAAAGACAAATTGTTCTTTTATCGATTTGTAACGCGTCTGAACGCGTGTGTTGGTTTGCATTAAGTCTACGACTGCATTTACCATACATGACAAAATTGCTGAGGCAAACGGTTCGGGGAGGAATGATTTGATTTTACCGGGTGCTTTTTTTTTACAGACATGGGCCGGCAGGGGCGCTTTCCCTTTGGGAGGGGGCACTGAGAGATCATCTTGGTATTGTTGTGCAATCAGGCTTAGCCTGAGGCAGATTATGCAGGAAAATGGTGGCTGATCAGGGCTTGAAGCGAGTTTTGCCGGGGGGACAAAAATCTGTCATTAAGTTGCCATTTGTCAGGTTCATCCCTACATATGGGTCAGATTCTATTTGGAGATAATGATATGGACGGTCTGAGTATTACATTTATTGCATTGGGCATTTTATTCATACTGGTGCTGTTTGCAGGGGCCAAAATGGTGCCTCAGGGGTTTAATTATACTATTGAGCGCTTCGGGAAATATACGCGAACGCTGCAACCGGGGCTAAGCCTGATTGTGCCCTTTATTGATGCGGTCGGGCAGAAAATGAATATGATGGAACAGGTGCTGGATGTGCCCCATCAGGAAGTTATCACCAAGGATAACGCGACGGTCACCGCAAACGGGGTGACGTTCTATCAGGTCACCGATGCGGCTTCTGCTGCCTATGAGGTGGCGCGGCTTGAGCATGCCATATTGAACCTGACCATGACCAATATCCGTACGGTGATGGGGTCAATGGATCTGGATGAGCTTTTGTCCAATCGTGATGAAATCAACAATCGTTTGCTGCGGGTGGTTGATGAGGCGGTTTCTCCATGGGGTGTGAAAATCTCCAGAATTGAGATCAAGGACATTGACCCGCCAAAAGATCTGATTGATGCCATGGGGCGCCAGATGAAAGCGGAGCGTGAAAAGCGGGCAACAATTCTTGAATCAGAGGGGGCAAGACAGGCCGCAATTTTGAAGGCGGAAGGGCTGAAGCAGTCGCAGGTTCTTGAAGCGGAGGGGCGTCGGGAAGCGGCGTTTCGTGATGCTGAGGCGCGTGAACGTGCCGCGCAAGCCGAAGCGCAGGCGACAACCATGGTGTCTGAGGCCATTGCGGCGGGTGATGTGCAGGCCATTAATTATTTTGTGGCCAACAATTATATTTCTGCGCTGGAGGGCATTGCGAAATCCCCCAATCAGAAAGTGTTGATGATGCCCCTTGAGGCAGCCAGTGTTATCGGGGCGATTGGCGGGGTGGCAGAAATTGCCAAGGAAGCGTTCGGGGATGAAAAACCGGCACGTAAAACCGGCAGTCGCCCGCCCAGCAGCAGAAAATAGGTAAGGCGGCGGAGTTTTGGATCAACAATAGCGGAGTAAATTGATGGATTTGATAAATCTGTTCGGGGAATATGTGCCATGGTCTTGGATTGTGGGCGGTTTAATTCTGCTGGCGATTGAGTTGATCGCTCCGGGTGGGGTTTTTGTCTGGCTGGGTGGCGCAGCGATCGTTACCGGACTATTTACGCTTACAACACCGTTTGGCCTGCCAGTGCAATTTGCCTTATTCGGTGTTCTGTCGATTTTGGGTGTTGCAGGCTGGATCGCCGTCCGGCGACGCGCGCCTCCTGAAACAGATGCGCCTTTTTTGAACAAGCGGATTGAACGCTTTGTTGGCAAAGAGGGCTTTTTAAGTGAAGCTATTCGCGGGGAAAAGGGGCGTATGGAAATCGGGGAAAGTGTCTGGCGGGTTACCGGACCCGAACTGCCCACGGGGCATCGCGTGCGCATTGTGGGCCACAAAGGCACTTTGCTGGTTGTCGAATCGGGAGAAGAAGAACGCAGGGCAACCGTGTAAGGGGATTGCCGGCTGATTTTCCCTTATGGTCTTAGTTCGGGGGGCACCGGGGGGTCTTCATTCATAATCAGGATAGATACCCGCTGGTTTGCGTCCAGATAGGGATTGTTTGGAAAGAAGGGTTCTGCGTCTGCTTGTCCGACAACTGAATGAACCCGATCTGAGTTCAGTCCGAACTCCTCCAAAATGGCACGAATTGAATTGGCACGATCGCTGGAGAGTTCCCATTTTCCGTATCGGGGATTGGGGTAAATGGAGCCGGCGGCTGTGTGGCCTGAAATGCGGATCTGGTTGGGCAATTGAGCCAGCACCGGGGCAATGGCGGCAATGGCCTTGCGGGTGATTTCATAGGGGTATTTTGACCCTTCGGGGAACATGGAGCGTCCCTCCTGATCGGCGATCAGAATATTCAGACCTTCGTCTGTTTGCTGCACAATAAGATTATCTGAAACCGAGGTAATGTCGGGCAGTTCGCGCCATGCCTGGCGCAGGGTGGCAGCGGCCAGCGAAAACCGGTTGGCCTGTTCAATCTGGTTGGAGGGAATTTTGAACGTGTTGGCGTTGGGGCCCTGGGCCTGATTTTCATCGTTGCGCTCGGAGGCGAACTCGGTGTTTTCTTCCTTTTCAATGGTGGAAAGGCGTTTAACATAATCGCGTTCGGGATTCCCGTCCCGCTCAACAACGCCGGCGCGCTGTTCTTCCTGACGGATACCAAACGCGTCTTTTACCGAGCCTGATACGATTTGCAGTTTTTCCGTGTCCTGAATGGAAAACGAAATCAGCAACACAAAGAACACCACCAGAATAGACATCAGGTCGGCAAAAGTGAGCAGCCATTCGGGGAGTCCATCAGGACATTTGTGTTTGGTCGCCATTTGTTAGCTCAAATTCATTTTAGGCGGCTTCTTCATCAAAGAAAGTTTCCTGTTGCTTGTCGGGAAGATAAGCAACCAGCATTTCCCTGATGAGGGCGGGGCTTTTCCCGTCACGGATGGCAATGATGCCGTCAATTATCAGGGTTTGGTTCACTTCTTCAAAGGCCAGTTTTGCGGTGAGCTTGTCCGATACGGGCAAACAAACCAGGTTGGAAATCACCGCGCCGTAAAGGGTTGTGAGCAGGGCAATGGCCATGGCGGGGCCAATTTTGGAGGGGTCATCCATGTTTGCAAGCATTTGAACAAGCCCCACC